>CALBJX010000019.1 GCA_937893015.1 uncultured Verrucomicrobiales bacterium
GGAATGCGGACACAGATGAACTTTTTTCGCAAACCACAAAAATTGGTATTGACCCGTTTTCACGACCCTGAGCGCCCCGCTCGCCCCTGCTGACGCAGGGGTCCCCGCCCGCAGGTGTGCGGGCGGCTCGGGGCGCAGAAGCGCATTGCGCTTCTGCGTGTGCAATGCACCGCTCCGCCCCTGCGGGGCGTAGCTTATGCATCGCACAGCGGGTCAGGGGTCGAAGACCCGGAGCGTAATAAAAAATCGGCAGGTTCGGATGAACCTGCCGATTTTTTATGGAGCATAGGGGATTCGAACCCCTGACCTGTTGCGTGCGATGCAACCGCTCTACCAACTGAGCTAATGCCCCGTTCGTCATTTGCCGAGGTGATTATACACGGAATGCGGGCCTGTGCAAGCAGAATTTGTGTCTTTTTTGATTTTGTCAACGCAACGACGCGAGATGAGCCCCTGCCGATGCGTTGGCGATACGTTCATCCGGCCGACTTGGCTGCACATCCTTCTTGACTCCCGTCCGGAGGTGCGTTAGGATAGCTGCATCATGGCAGTTGAATGTAAAATGACGTATCAGGGCGGTCTGCACACGGAGTTGCAGCACGGCCCCTCCGGCGCGACGGTATGCACGGATGCCCCCGTGGACAATCATGGCAAGGGAGAATCGTTCTCTCCTACGGATTTGATGTGCTCCGCTATGGCTGGCTGCATGGCCACCATCATGGGTATCTATGCAGAGGAACAGGGGCTCGACCTCACGGGCATGACCATCACGGTGAGCAAGGTGATGAACCCGAATCCCCGCCGTATCGCCCGCATCGAGACAGAAATCTGTGTTCCCCTGCCCTCCGATAATCCGCACAAGGACGCCCTGCTCCGTTGCTGCCTCGGCAGCCCCGCCATGCGCAGCCTCCACCCCGATATTGAGGTGCCGATCACATGGAAATGGAACGGATGAGGAGCATGTCTGTATAACGGAAGAGAAATTTGAAAGAAACGGCCTGATGCGATAGCATCAGGCCGTTTTTACTGAAAGGGCTTGGGTACGGAATCAGCCGATTTCCACAGTGCCGGAGAGGGCTTCGCCGGGGGAGAAGCGGTGCTCACCGCGGACGATGAGCTTGCTCACGTGCTTGAGGGAGGGCACCCCGAGGGTGTCGAGGGAATCGACGAGCTTGTAGCGCTTGGAATCCAGCTGCACGATGGGAGCGATACCGCCGCATTCGGGGGCGAGGCTCATGCAGCCGTCCGCCCCGATTTCCACGGCATCAGAGCGCAGCAGAAGCAAATCCGAGCAGGTCTTGACGGGGAAGAAGCGGGAGCGCGGCACGCAGACGGCGCGGGCGCCGGGGAAGCATTGCAGCGCGGCTCCCATAGCCGTCTCCAGCTGGTAAACCTTCTGCGTTTCCGCGTTGCGCGGGTCCACGGTCTTGATGTTGCGGATGACGGGCAGCGGCATCACGCCGCCGTGGCTCTCCAAAAACGCTTTGAGAGCATCGAGACGCACCCAGAGGTTGTTGGTGTTGAAGTACTGATGCTTGGTGATGTCCTGGAAAGCGGGCACGTCCTCCTCGGGGCACTGGGCGACTTCGCGGAGGATGGGCTGGCCGTCCGCCTTGCGGGTGGCAAGGTGGCCGCCCTTCTTGTCGGCTTCCGTGCGGCGCGTCACCTCCATCACGAAGGGGGCCCCGCTCTCCGCAAACCAGCGCAGGAAGCGCGTGTCGGGCTGCGCACCGAGGTTGTCGGAGTTGGAGACGAAGGCGTATTTCACGCCCGCGGCGAGCAGCTTGTCCAACCAACCGCTGCCGACCAGCGCGGGGTAGATGTCGCCGTGGCCGGGCGGGCACCACTCCAAATCGGGGTTGGCGGGGAAGGAGACGGGCTCCAGCGTGTCGGCACAGAGCTTGGGGACGCGGTTCTGAATCATCTCCACCTCCGCAGGGTCGGCAAAGCCGCCCTCCGTGTAACGGGCGAGGTGCGCCATGGTGTCCGCGCTGGTGGAAAAGGAGTTCATGAGCAGCAGGTTCACCTTGCAGCCCGCCTGCTCGCGCAGGTGCTGCACCTGACGCACGATGAGGTCGAGGAAGGTGACGCCGGGCTTAATCTCCAGCAGGCTCTTGGCCTTCTGCAAGCCCATGCCCGTGCCGAGCCCGCCGTTGAGCTTGATGATGACGCTCTGCCCCAGCAGCTCCGCATCGGCGGGCGCGGTGGCGGCGACAAGGCTCTCCCACTCCGCGACATCGCGGGCGGGTTCGATCTCGCTCTCGGGGATGAGCATGCTCTGCTGCGAGCAGAGCACCTGCACACTGTGACGGAACGCCTCGATGGCGGCGGAGGAGAGCCCGACCGCCTGCATCTTCTTCTCGATGACGGAAAAGTCCATGGTCGAAACGGGGTTACTTGCCCAGCGTGCTGCGGATGCTCGTGGTGGAGCGGGTCGGCAGGTCGCCGTGGGGGATGCGGGAGCTGGTGACATACTGAATGCCCTTGGATTCCACAAAGGCTTTCTTCCCGTCGCTCGTGCCGTCGCTGTTCACGAAGAAGATGTCGGGCTTCACCTCGTCCAACAGGGGGGCGAAGTCCAGAATCTTGCCGGTGTCGGGGCCGATGTAGACTTTCTTCACGAACTTAATCGCTTCGAGCATGTACTTGCGCTCCTGCTCATTGTACATGGTCTTGCGGTTCTTGAGAATCTGCACGGTGGCATCGGAGCCGATGGAGACGTAGACGTCGCCGTAGGTGGCGGCTTCCTCCAAAAAGGCGATGTGACCGCTGTGCAGCACATCGAAACAGCCGGAAACAAAGACTTTCTTAGGCATGGTCGGTATCAATAAAGGATTTCAGCTGATGGCGCCGCTCTTGCGGAGGCGTTCGAGGTACTTGGGCTGCCACTCCACCTGCTCCTCCTTGCCGAAGGTGCGGCAGAAGGGCTCCACGGGGTACAGGTCCTCGCAGGATTCCAACGCGGCTTCTCGCGCTTCGGGCGTTTCGTAGAGGTACACGGCATAGCCGCCGTGGCCGCCGCCGCAGTATTTGTGGGCGAGGCAGTCCCCGATTTTCGGCAGGGGGGCCTGGCCTTCCTCCAGCTGGAGCTGGTAGCTCATCTGCACGCCGATGGCGAGCACGGCGATGTCCTGCTCCTTGATACCGAGGCGCGCCACGCTGGCCGCTTTAGCAATCTTTTTGAAGGGGCGTTCCAAACCGGCGAGCCCGGGAGTGTTGTGCTTGATGCGGGTGTCAAAAATCGCCATGCAGCCGCGCAGGAACTCTCCCGTGTTCTTGAAGTCGAGCACAGGCTTGTGCCCGCTCTTCCAGACACAGGCGCCCGTCTCGGCAATGACGGCGGGGTCCTGCCAGCCGACACCGAGCCCCAGCTCGGACCCCACGGGGTCCCAACCGTTGAGCACGCTCCAGCCGCCGCTGCCGCCCATGCCCGCGCCCTTGCGGTACAGCCACTCGCGCAGAGAAACCGTGGGGGAAACGGCGCAGTTGACGATGTAGGCACCTTCGATGGAATACTCCGGCACATCCAGCCAGCCGCCCGCAAAATCC
This sequence comes from uncultured Verrucomicrobiales bacterium, assembly GCA_937893015.1. Classification (GTDB taxonomy): domain Bacteria; phylum Verrucomicrobiota; class Verrucomicrobiia; order Verrucomicrobiales; family Akkermansiaceae; genus Akkermansia. The sequence goes on from CALBJX010000019.1 coordinate 3,550, forward strand.
ACGCGCAGGGGGACGTGCTTCGGCGCCTTCATGCGGTCGAGCATCTGCATGCCGGACTTCGCCACGTTGTCGGGCAGCGTCTTCTCCAGCACCACCAGTTCGATGCCCTGCTCTACGCAGAAGGCACGCTTGGCGTCCATGAAGCGGTCGTCCGTGGTGACGGCGAGGATGTCGGGCTTCGTCTGCTCCACGGCGGAGCGGAAGGAGAGCACCTCGTCATCGTCGGTGGACAGCACCACCTCATCCACGGAATCCAATGCCCCGAGTACAGCCAGCTTATCCGCATCTTCGAGCACGGATTTGCGGTCATAGAGCTTCCAGAGGAGCTCGGCCGGGGGGAAGGAGACAATCAGATAATCACCGAGAGCCTTGGCATCGGCTAAGAAACGGATATGCCCGGCATGCAGCACATTAAAGGCACCGGAAACAAAGACTTTTTTCATGGAAGGAGAGAAGATAACATCGTGCCGGAGCGGTCACTTGACCAGCCCCAGCCAGCGGAAGAAGAGATAGGTCGGGTCGAGGGGGGGAAGCTGCGGCATGCTGATATGCGGCACGGCGAGCTTGGGCATGCTCGGCAGTTTCTTGTTGCCCATGAGGTAGGCATGGGCCAACGGCAGCACCAGCACGGAGATAGCCTGCACGGCCAGTCCCGCCCACGGGTTCGGAGCTTTCACCGCAGCAGCCGCGACCTTAGGCCGCGAGGGACGCAGCAAGGTGCGGGCGAGCAGGAGACCGCCGATGGCAGCCGCGCCATACCCCAGCGTGCGGCCCGAGAGATGCAGAGCGGACATGCAGTCCCCCGCCCCGCGGCGTGCGGAGGCGACGGAATCGAGCACGTCGATGCGCGTCGCGGCGGTGCGCATCAGGATTTCGCGTTTCCTTTGAGAAGCAGCTTGAGACATTGCCAATCGTTGTGAAGTTCTTCGCGGGTGGCGGGGGCGAGCGGTTCCTTGCCGAGGGCGATGGCTCGCAGCAGCAGGATGACGGCCCCCATCAGGTTTGCGGCCAGCACGAGCGCCAGCGCACCGGCCCAACCGGCGTGGGGGGCCAGCAGCACCACCGCCAGCGCACAGGTCAATAGGTAGCACACCAGCAGTAAGACCACGGCAAGCACCATATAGGCCCCGCGGCGGCGTTGAAAATCAAGGTATTCCGCCAGCTCCGCCTGAAACAGTTCGGAGAGAGCCTGCGCGTGCTCCAGCGTGCGGGCGACGGCGGTGCGCGTGCCCGCGGCGGCGGAGGTGGCGCCCTCGGTCATCGTGGGCTTATCCAACAGTTTGGAGAGGAAAGACATCATGACGGATGAGAAGGTAACGACGGCGCACAGCGGCGCCGAGTGTTCGGCGACCGCTGCGACGCGCGGAGACATCAGCGCTTGCCGATGCCGAGGAGGAGGCCGAGAATCACGCCTGCGCCCAGAGCACCGAGAACGGCACCCGTGGGGTTCTCCTTCACATAAGCCTCGCCGGCTTTGTGGAGTTCCTTGGCCTTGTCGCAGGTGACATCCCAGCCTTCGTTAATCTGCTTACGGGCTTCCGCCGTGTACTTGTTGACATTTTCCATCTGCTCGGCGGCGGCACGAACAACCTTTTCATACTGCTCGCTAGCGAACTCGCGGGCAGCATTCAGGCGTTCAGCGGCATCCGCGGTCGGCGCAGGGGCGGGAGCCGGAGCGGGGACAACATTCTTTTCTTCCGTTTCCATGATCGTATTCAGGTTTGGTTGTGGTGGCGCAGGATACTCGTTTCCCGCGCGGATACTGTATTATACACGCACACGACGTCAAAATGCAAGCTAACTTAAATAAAATGACGAAAAAATGATTTTTCGCGCCTTCTTTTCTCTTTCTGCTTGCGCACGGGTGTGCCATCTGATACAGTAGGTGCGTATGAAAAAGCCTTTTTTCCCCCGCCGCAGCAAGGGTTTCACCCTCATTGAGCTGATTATCGTCATCGCGATTCTCGCCACGCTCGCCAGCATCGCCTATCCCACCTACATGAGCATTCAGGACAATGCCAAGGGCACCGCCGCCAAGAAGGCCTGTCTCGACATCGTGGAAGGCGTGACGCGCTTTGCGCAGGACAACAACGGCATGCTGCCCTACGACAGCAACGAGGCCGAGCCCGACAAGAAGGACCAGATCTATCTGGAAACCTCCGCCGGCAACGATGCCCGCCTCATCCAGATTCTCACCAACCGAGAGGAGGATGACGACACCCGCATCAACATCTCCCGCGACACCTACCTCCGCTCCGATGAGCAGGAGAAACCCTTCGACGGCCTCTTCATCGACTCCTCCGACGGCATCAACTTCTACGACCCCTGGGGCCACTCCTATCAGGTGGTGCTCTGCGAGGAGGAGAAGGGCTGCATCGACCCCTTCAACGCGAAGAAGCGCCTGCGCGGCAAGAAGTGCCTTGTCTACAGCCTCGGCTCCGACGGCGAGGGTATGGGTGCCACCTCCTCCACGGCTAAGGGCAAGCCCGCTAAGCAGACGGCAGAAGCTGCCGAAGCGGCAGAGGAAGCCATCGAGGATAACATCTACTCCTGGAAGAACGCTAAGTAACAGGATATGATGGATTTCTTCAAAACAGACGACGTTCGCATCACGAACATCCGCCCGCTGATTTCTCCCGCCATCCTCATGCAGGATTTTCCTGCGAGCGAGGCGGCCTCCAAGCTCGTGTACGAGACGCGCGAGGAGTTCAGCAACATCCTCTCGGGCAAGGACGACCGCCTGGCCGTCATGGTGGGCCCCTGCTCCATCCACGACACGGGTGCCGCCATCGACTACGCCGGTAAGCTCGCCGCCGCCCGCAAGAAGTATGAGGATGATCTGCTGCTCATCATGCGCGTGTACTTCGAGAAACCCCGCACCACCGTCGGTTGGAAGGGGCTCATCAATGACCCCTTCATGGATGAGACCTACAACATCAACAGCGGTCTGCGCATGAGCCGCGGTCTGCTTCTCCGCCTCGCGGAGATGGGCGTGCCCGCTGCCACGGAGTTCCTCGATGTCATCACCCCGCAGTACATCAGCGACCTCATCGCCTGGGGAGCCATCGGCGCCCGCACGACGGAGAGCCAGGTGCACCGCGAGCTCGCCAGCGGCCTCTCCATGCCCATCGGCTTCAAGAACGGCACAAGCGGCAATGTGCAGGTAGCCGTGGACGGCATCATTTCCGCTCAGCATCCGCACTGCTTCCTCTCCGTCACGAAGGAAGGCGTCTCCGCCATCGTCTCCACGAAGGGCAACGAGAACTGCCACCTCATCCTCCGCGGTTCCTCTCAGGGCCCGAACTACGGCAGCGAGCATGTGCAGGCCGCGTGGGAGCTGCAGAGCAAGTACGGCATCACCAACAGCATCATGATTGACTGCTCCCACGGCAACAGCCACAAGAAGTGGCAGAACCAGCCCGCCGTGGCGCAGGATATTGCCGACCAGCTCGCCGCGGGTGAGGACCACATCGGCGCCGTGATGATTGAAAGCAACATCAATGCCGGCAATCAGAAGTGCGTCAAGCCCCTCCAGTACGGCGTCAGCATCACCGATGCCTGCATCGACTGGGACGGCACCCTCGGCATGTTCGATACCCTTGCTGCCGGCGTCCGCGCTCGGCGTGCCAAGAAAGCACAGGCCTGAGCGAAGCACCGATCCACGTCATTCCCCACCCCCGTTCGTGATGCGAGCGGGGGTCTTTTCTTCACCAACCGCACCCCTTTGCAGCAGGGAAAATCTTCATGCAAAACAAAACCATGCGGCAGGAGCCAAGCTCTGCGACGGAGCTGTGTGACGGCAATCTCCGGTCGTGCGGGCACGGCTTGTATCAGGCGCGTTCGTGCGGGGCCGCTCTGCCTTCCCTCGCCGCGCAGAGAAAGTCGGGGACGAATATCCGCCGAAAAGCGTCTGCAAACACTGAATTAAAGAGCTGATATCAGGCAGGCGCTCCGTTGCTGCCGTTCTATGAAAAAGCCCGGGGGCGGTCTATTGAAAAAGCCTGTCTGCAGCGGCGGCACGACTCTACATGTTTTTGCAACATGCCGGCCACATCATGTCCCCCTCCCCATCAAACAAAACAACCCGCAGCGTTGCCGCTGCGGGTTGCGAAGTTGTCGGAGATGACAAGAGGTTTACTTGTCGGAGGGGGACCATTCCTCGGACTGCAGGGCAGCGAGGTTGAAGGCCTGCTCCAGACCCACCATGTCGCCGGCGCGCACGGTCTCGAACGCGGCCGTCTCGCGGCGCAGCTGCTCGGGATCGTAGTTGACGGCCTTGATGGAAAGACCGATGCGGCGCTCCACCTTGTCGACCTTGATGACGCGGGCCTTGATGGCATCGCCCACCTTGATGACGTCCTTGACGCGCTCCACGTGCTCCTCGGAAAGCTGGGAGATGTGGATGAGGCCGTCGATGTCGCCGTCGAGGTTGACGAACGCACCGAAGGAAGCGATCTTGGCGACAGTGCCTTCCACGAGGTCGCCCACCTTGAAGCGGGAGTCGATCGCCTCCCAGGGGTCCACCTCAAGCTGCTTGACACCGAGGGAAACGCGCTGGTTCTCCTTGTCGATGTTGAGCACGCGGGCTTCCACGACGTCGCCCTTCTTGAGCACCTCGGAGGGGTGGTTGATCTTGCGCGTCCAGCTCATGTCGGACACGTGAATCATGCCGTCAATGCCCTCTTCCAGAGCCACGAAGGCGCCGTAGGGCGTGAGGTTACGCACAGCGCCGGAGATGACCGTACCCACGGGGAAACGGGTCTCGATGGCGTCCCAGGGGTTCTCGTCGAGCTGTCGGATACCGAGGGAAATCTTCTGCTCCTCGACGGAGATGTTGAGCACCACGGCTTCGATTTCCTGATCCAGAGACAGGACATCGGAGGGACGGGTGATGCGCTTGGTCCAGGAGAGCTCGGACACGTGCACGAGGCCTTCCACACCCTTCTCCAGCTCCACGAAGGCGCCGTAGGCGAGAAGCTTGGTGACGCGGCCCTTGACGCGGGAACCGATGGGGTACTTGGCTTCGATGTCGGCCCAGGGGTTGCTGGAAAGCTGCTTGAGACCGAGGGAAACGCGCTCCTTGTCGCGATCCACGTCGAGGATGAGCACCGTGAGCTCCTGACCGATGTGCAGGATTTCGGAGGGGTGGTTGACGCGGCCCCAGCTCATGTCGGTGATGTGCAGCAGGCCGTCCATGCCCTGCAGGTCGACGAACGCGCCGAAGTCGGTGATGTTCTTCACCTGACCCGTCACCTTGTCGCCCACGTTGACGGTCTCCAGGAAGCGCTGGCGCTGCTCGCTGCGCTCGGCCTCGATGACCTCGCGGCGGGAAAGCACGATATTCTTGCGCTCGTGGTTGACCTTGACAATCTTGAACTCGTAGACGTTGCCCACGAACTCGTTGAGATCCTTCGGGGGGATGATGTCCACCTGGGAGCCGGGCAGGAAAGCCTCGACACCCACGTTGACCATGAGGCCGCCCTTGACGACGCTCTTGACCTTACCCTTGACAAGGCCGCCGGCTTCAGCCACGGCGACAATCTTGTCCCAGTTCTGCTTGTGCGCAGCCTTCTCCTTGGAAAGCACGACGAGACCCTCGTCGTTCTCGAGGTTCTCAAGAAGCACCTCGACCTGATCGCCCACTTCGATTTCCTCATCTTCGAACTCGGAGATGGAGATGACGCCTTCGGACTTGTAGCCGATGTCCACGAGGACAACCTGGGGGCGGATTTCAAGGATGGTACCATTGACGATGTCACCCTTGCGGAAAGAAGGAAGCTTGGAATCAATCAAAGCTTCCAGTTCGGAATTACTCATTGTATGTTGGTTAGGTTAATGGTTGCACTTTCCTCGAAGGCCCTTCCTGCGGTGGTTAGTGGGCACCTGTCTGCCACCGAGCGGAAAATGTGCGGGGATTATACGCGCTTGCCCCCTGCGCGGCAAGCCTTTTTTCGCACACGCGCGAAAAAAGTAAAGTTTTCTTACTCTTTTTCGGAACTCTCCCGTTATCATTTCTCATTGACAAGCGTGCCGCGCAAGTCCATAATGAGTCCGCTATGAAGCATGCTCTGCTCTGTCTCACCCTGTTCGCCGCCGTGGCGGCGTGGTCGCTGCCCCCTGTCTACGCTGATTCCTCCTCCAAGATGACGAAGGAGGAAAAGAAGGCTGCTAAGGAAGCCAAGAAAGAAGAAAAACGCGCAGCTAAGGAAGCCAAGAAAATTGACCGCGAAGCTAAGAAAGCCAACGCCGATGGTGATAAGGAAGTGAAGGCCGCCGAAAAGGAGGAAGCCGAAGCCAAGAAGAGCGAGAAGAAGGCCGTCGCTAAGGCGCTGAAGAAGCTCAAGCTCCAGAACGGCAAGGCTTCCGGCTCCGCCAAGTTCTACATGTTCTACCACACCAACAGCGCTATCACCCTGAGCGAGGAAAACCTCGACGTGCTCGTGGAACAATCCAAAGCCATGAAGAAGGCCAAGATGGCCATCGTCATCATCAGCCACGATAAGGACGACTCCAATGCGTTGAAGTTCCTGAAGGACCACAAGGCCAATTTCCCCATGATTCCCGGCGGTGACAAGGAGCTGGCCGATGTGCCCGGCTACATTGCCAACGGCTCCGCTCCGCATGCCACCATCGTGGATAACTGCGGCAACCAGCTGGCGGACGGCGATGGCTCCATCGTAGAAAACTGGAAGGATTACACCATCAACGCCGATAAGGACGACAAGGACGACAAAGACGAAGATTAACCTTTTATGAAAGAGACCCTCATTGACCTCAAAAATCGCCGCAGCTGCCGTAAGTACGAAGCGCAGCAGATTACGGAGGAAGAACTGAACGCGGTGCTGGAAATCGGCACCTACGCCCCCACGGGCCACGGCACCCAATCCCCCGTGATGGTGGTGGTGCAAGATAAAGTGCTGCGCGATCGCCTCTCCGCCATCAACGGCGAGATTATGGGTGCCAAAATTGACCCCTTCTACGGAGCGCCCACGGCCGTCATCGTCTTTGCGGATACCTCTGCCCCTACGGGCCGTCAGGACGCCTGCCTCGTGCTCGGCAATCTTATGAACGCCGCCCATGCCATCGGCCTCGGTTCCTGCTGGATTAACCGCGCGAAAGAGATGTTCGAGATGCCTGAGCTCGCCGACCTTCGCGTTAAATGGGGGCTCAAGCCCGAGATGGAAGGCATGGGTATCTGCATCCTCGGCTACATTCCCGAGGGCGTCAAGATTCCCTGCAAGGCCCGCAAAGAGGGTTACATCATCCGCGACTGAGCGGTAGAACGGCTTTTTTTTCGGCAGGCGGCGCGTTTTGTGCCGCCTGCCTTTTTTTTGACGAGTGTACTTTGCAAAAGCCAAGTGGGAAGACTTTCGCCTTTACGCACGGAAGAAAGCATGCTAAAATGCCCGCCGTGAAGGTTATTGTTGTGACAGGCGGCATCGCCTCGGGTAAGTCCACTGTGATTGCTCAATTGGTTGAGCTGGGTGGCAAAGGTACGGAGCTGTTCGATTGCGACGCCGCCGTGGCGGAGTTGCAGCAATCGGGCAGGGTTTCGCGTGACCTCGTGTCGGCGTTCGGCGCCGATGCGCTCGATGCCGACGGCAATGTGAACAAAGATTTCCTGCGCAACATCGTCAAAAATGATGCAGAAGGCCGTGCGACGCTGGACGGCATCATGCACCCCAAGCTGGCGCAAATGTGCTGCGAGGCGCAGGCGGAAGCCAGACGACGCGGTGATGTGCATACCTTCCTCGTCGATATTCCCCTGTACTTCGAGAGCCCCGCGGAGTTCGGAGCAGATGTGGTCTGCGCCGTGGCTGTTTCCGAAGCAACACAGGAGTCCCGCCTCATGGCCCGCGACGGCATGAATGCGGATGACGCCCGCGCTATGATGGCCGCGCAGATGCCTACGCAGGAGAAAATCGACCGAGCAAATGTCGTTTTCTGGAACGAAGGCAGCACCGAAACCCTGCGTCAGCAGGTGGAGATGTTCTACGCTACGGAGCTGGCCGCCGAGGCCAAGGCCATGCAGGCGCGTGCCGTTGTCATCAACCTCAACGAACTGCGTCAAAAACCGCTCGGCGAGCTGCAGGGCATTGCCCGCGAGAAGGCTCGCAAAGGGGCCGACACCCTGCCCCGCCCCGAGCTGCTGGCGGATTTGGTGCTCGGCTTCCTGCAGGAAGGCAACCAGGTCATCGTCTCCGGCGTGCTGGAGATGGGCAAGGACAATGTGGCCATGCTGCGCGACCCCGCCCGCAGTTTCCGCCCCGGTGCGGATGACGCCCGCCTGCCCGGCGACCTGCTGCGCCGCTACAACCTGCGCCCCGGCAACGCGCTGAAAGTGAAGCTCCGTGCCCCCCGCGGCAAACAGGAAAAACAGATTTTCGCCGACACTGTGTTGGAAATCGAGGGAACCCCCGCCGATGACTACGCGCAGCCCAAGGATTTCGAACACCTCACGCCTCTCATCCCCCGCGAGCGCCTGATGCTGGAGCACCCCGACATCAAGTCTCCCGCCATGCGCGTGCTCGACCTCATTACCCCGCTGGGTATGGGACAGCGTGCGCTCGTGGTCGCCCCGCCCCGCGGCGGCAAGACGGTGCTGCTCAAGACCATGGCCAAATCCCTGCGAGCCAACTATCCCGAGGCGGCGCTGCTGGTGCTGCTGTTGGACGAACGCCCCGAGGAGGTGACCGATTTCGAGGAAACTGTCGACGTACCCGTGTACGCCTCCACCTTCGATGAGCCCTCCAAACGCCATGCTCAGCTCAGCGACCTGCTGCTGGAGCGAGCACGCCGTTTGGTGGAGCAAGGCAAGAATGTCATCATCATGCTGGACTCTCTGACCCGCCTTGCCCGCGGCTACAACGCCAACCAGTCGGGCGGTCGCACCATGTCGGGCGGTCTCGGCTCGGGAGCGCTGGAAAAACCCCGCAAGTTCTTCGGCGCAGCCCGCAATGTGGAGGAAGGCGGCAGCCTCACCATCATTGCCACCTGCCTGGTGGAGACGGAATCCCGCATGGATGAAATTATCTTCGAGGAGTTCAAGGGCACGGGCAATATGGAAATCCGCCTTGACCGCGAGCTCTCCGAACGCCGCATCTACCCCGCCATCTCCATCCCGCAGAGCGGCACCCGCAACGACGACCGCCTCTACCACCCCGACGAGATGACGCGCATCCTCCAGCTCCGCCGCCAGCTCGCCACCATGCCCGGCTGGGAAGGTCTGCAGACCCTGCTCAAAAATATCGCCAAAACGCAGAATAACGCCGAACTGCTCATCCGCGGGCTGACGATTGACTCCCGCCGATGAGCCCCCCTCGGGACGCACAGCGGCAGGTAAAAAAACGGCGTTCGGGAGCCTTCCTGCTACCGAACGCCGTTTGGCGGGAAAAAGGATGCGGATTCCTGCATTTTTCAGTTGCATTCGCGAACAGCATTCCTATAATAGGGATGCTCGTTTTTTCGCGCCATGAAAGCCTCTCTGTCCCTGCTTCTGCTTCTTTCCGCTCTCAGCACCGCTATGGCGGACGTCAGTACGGCGAACCGCACGCTGCTCTTCAACGATGATTTCACCGAGCTCTCTGCCTCGCAGGACGGCAATGGTACGCAGTGGAACTACATCGATTACGTGAGCTGGGACAATGTCAACGCCCGCAATTGGCGCACCTACCAGTCCAATGACCCGTCCCTGACGGAAATTCGTACGGAGGGCGATACGAGTTTCGTCTCTCTATGGGGCAAGAAAGGCGATTACCATACGGAAAACACCTCTACATCCAACAACGACAAGGTAGTGGGCAAGGATGTGTATGCCTGCGGTGGGCTCTTCACCCAAAAGACCTTCACTTTCCAATACGGCTATGTGGAGGCTCGCGCACGCTTCGACTGCGTGCAGGGCTGCTGGCCCGCTATCTGGCTGTTGCCCGCAGCCGGTGCCAATTGGCCGAACAACGGTGAAATTGACATTCTGGAGCATCTCAACAGCGAAACCATCGCCTACCAGACCCTGCACTTCTTTGCCAATAACGGCACGTCGGATGCCTCCGCCGGGCTTCAGGGAAAGATTACGGGCGAGCTCACGGGCTGGCACACCTACGGCATGGAATGGACGGAGAACGCCATCACCTTCTATGTGGACGGCACCAAGACGGGCACCATCACGGGCGATGCCTACACCAACTGGCCTTTCGACCGCGAGAACAATGAGTTCTACCTGATGATTGACCAGCAAATCGGCGGCAACTGGGTGGAAGGCACCAAGGGCATTGATGATAAGACCCTGAGCGAGCGGGGTGCCGCGCTGGATATCGACTACATCCGCGTGTACTCCGCCGAAAGCACCGATTCCAACATCTGGAAGAACGGCACGGCTTCATGGACGGCAGGCACGCTGCTCGATGACGGTCGAGCGTGGCAGGATGGTGCCAACATCAACTTCGTCGGCACCAAGGGCGAGATTGCCGTGGGCTCCGTGACCGGCAGCTACATCAACGCCAAGAACGGCGCTCAGCTGCGCCTCAACGGCGGCACCATCACCACCGCTGCGGGCGGGCTGCATATCGCGGGTGAAGCCGGCACCAAGCTCACCATCGGCAGTAATATCTCCAACACGAACGGCATCACCATCTCAGGTGCTCTCACCGCGCAGCTGGAACTGGCGGGCACCGTAAGCGGCGAGGGCAGCGTGATGCTGGAATCCGGCAACACGCTTGTCTCGGGCACGCTGAGCACCGCGCTGCTCTCCCTGAAGGGGGATGCCGCCGCCACCGTCTCCACCCCCGGGGCGCATCTGAATGTAAGCGGCACCCTGAATGCCACGAGCCTGGAAACCGCCGCCAACACATGGCTTTCCCCCGTCCACCTGATGGTGGAAAACGGCGGTCGTGCCACCATCGGCACAGTGAAGGGGCTCACCGTCAACGGCAAAGTCGGGCAAATCTACCTCGCCGCGCAGGAAAGCGGCACCCTTTCCGTCGGCACGCTCAGCAATGCGGGTGGTGTGGTGAACATCAACGCGACAGCCGCCGACACCGGCCGCGTCACGATTTCCGAAGCCGCCGACTTCTACCAAATCAACCTTTCCCACGGCGAGCTGGATGTGACAGGGGCCACCCTCACGACTAACGAGAAAATCCACCTCAAGGGCGGCACCCTGCTCTGGGACGGCGCACTGAACGACAGCAAGCTCTCCTACGAGGGCGGTGCCGTGCGCCTCACGAGTCTCCCGAGCGGCGACCTCACCCTCGCGGGCAAGCAGAAGGCGGAGCTCAACTATGTGTTGGAAAACAGCAACACGGGTAATATAACCGTTGCATCCGGCACCGGTCTGACGATTCTTTCTCAAAGCACTAACGGCAACGGCAATTACACCAAGACCATCACCGTGCAGGAGGGCGGCACCCTCGTCCTCCGCGGGGACACATCAAATGCCACCCGAGTGTTGGCTGTCGGTGCCGAAGGCAGCATCGTCAACAACGGGTTGGTCATCGTAGACAACAGCAACACCTCAAGCGGCACCAAATGGGTCAACAGCATGAGCGGCAAGGGCTCCGTAAAGGTAGAATGCGGTCAGGTTCGTCTCGGTATGACGAAAGCGGATTTCACAGGTTCCGTGGAAGTCTCCCATGGAGGAAGTGCCACCATTGCCGGAGCAGCCAAGATTTTTGATACGCTTGCAGTCCTCGACGGCAACATGGAAATCATCACGGGCGGTCAGCTCACGGCCAAGGAACTGCATGTCGCGGCGGATGGGACGCTCACCGCCACGGCGAATTCTGCGGAAGCCACGCTCACCATCAGCGGGCTGGTGAACGCCGTCAACGGCAGCCACCTGAATGCCGACCTCGTGCTGGCGGGCGGGGCGGTCTTCAATGTCAGCGGCTCGGGCGCGGCGGGCAGCGGTCTCATCATGGGCAGCAGCATCACGCTCTCGGACAAGGTGGTGCTCGGCGGCGATGTGGTGCACGGTCTCGCCAATGGTGCCACGTCCTATGTGCTGGCCAGCAGCATGGACGGATTCATCGCTAACGGCATCACATGGGCGGACGGCGATACAGGCAGCGCGGCGGATTATTTCACCCTCGCTTCTGCCGACACGGGGCTGATTTCCCTCTCCGATTACACGCTGGGCTACACTGGCACTGACGGCAACGGCGTGCTGACGCTCGCCCTCACCGCCCCCGAACCCGCTACGGCAACGCTCTCCTTGCTCGCGCTCGCGGCTCTCGCAGCCCGTCGCCGCCGCTGATATCATCTCATCATGGACAATCTTTCCGACCCTCTGCCGCAAGGAACGAATCAGCAGCCGGACAATCACCTGACGGAGGCAATTCTCGTCGCCATGTTCTGCTGCATCCCGCTCGGTGTGGTGGGTATCTGCAAGGCATGCGCGGTGGATACTCTCTTAGCAGCGGGACAGAAGGAAGCAGCGAAGAAAGCCTCCGAAGATGCATGGCATTACACGCTCTGGGGCTTCATCCTCGGCGTGGTGTTCTGGCTCGCCGCCTATACCTTGCACCAACATTAAGCCTATGTCCGAGGAGCGCCCTTCCCCATGGCATCCGCATGCCGTCCTGCGCCTGAGCGCGGCACTCCTCATTCTGCTTGCGGGGGCGATGCTCCTCTCCCGCTACGCCGCGCCGCTCAGCGAGTGGGTGGGGATTCTCTCCCCCGGTTGTCTCTTTCACAGGCTCACGGGCATCAAATGCCCCGGTTGCGGCGGCACGCGCGCCCTGCAAGCCTTGCTGAACGGCGAAGCGCCAGCCGCGCTGCGTTATAATTTCTTCTGGCTGCCGACCGCCTTCATTCTCGCGCAGGAAGGGGTGCGGCGTCTCTGCTGCACCGACGGCTTCCGCGCCACCCGCTACTTCCGTTGCATCTACCTCCCTTCCCTGAAACTCTACGCCTCAGCGGTGGTTCTTTGGTTCATCGCCCGCAACATCTTTGATTGGTAATTGATTATGAACGACTCCTATTATTATCAGAACAGCGACGGTCAGGCAACCGGGCCCGTGAGTCTCGATGAGCTGCGGCAGTTCCTGCACGGCGGCACCATCACCCCCGACACCTTGGTCTGGAAAGAGGGGGCACCGGACTGGCAGCCGTTGCGACTCGCCCTTGTGAACGAGACCCCGCCTGTTCCCTCGCTGTCGCAGCAGCGCCCGCCCATGCCCGACACGCACCTTCTCGCTTCCATCCTCGTCACCCTCTTCTGCTGCATGCCCTTGGGCATCGTCGCCATCATCAAATCCGCACAGGTGGAGTCCCTGTACTACAAAGGGCTCTACGCAGAAGCGCAACGCGCGTCCGCAGAAGCCGCCCGCTGGGGCATGTGGGGATTCTTCAGCGTCATGATACCCCTCGCCAGTTACGCGCTCTTCGTGCTCATCGCCCTGCTGATGGGAACTCGTTTCTGAAGATCCATCTTCGCTGATAGCGTTTTTCCGCTTTTCCTTCTTTTCTTTCCGGCCTGCTTTGGTACAATAGCCGCAAGCGTATGATTTTCACCTTAGCCATCGGTCTCACACTGGCGCTGATCCTCGGTGTTCTGGCGCAGAAATTGCAGCTTTCCCCGCTCGTCGGCTATCTGGCGGCCGGCATCATTGCAGCGCAGCCATGGTGGGGGATGCCCATCGACCAGCACATGGTGGAGGAATTCTCCCACATCGGCGTGGTGTTGCTGCTCTTCGGCGTGGGTCTGCAATTCCACTTCAAGGATTTGTTGGCGGTGCAGAAAGTCGCTGTGCCGGGGGCGGGCGTGTGCATCCCCCTCATGGCGCTGGGCGGCATGCTGATGTTCCGCTTCCTTGGCATGGGGGAGCACGGCTGGCTCAACGGCCTCATGTACGGCCTCTGCATCTGCGTGTCTTCCACCGTGGTGCTCACGCGCGTGCTCTCCGACAACAAGGTCTTCCAGACACCTGCGGGCCACACCGCCCTCGGCTGGCTGGTGGTGGAGGATATTTTCACGATTATCCTGCTGGTGCTGCTGCCCGCCGTGTTCAGCGGCGAATCTCTGGGCATGGCGCTGCTGCTCATGGGGGTGAAGCTCGCGGCCCTCATCGTCGTGGTCGCCCTCATCGGCGGCAAGGTCATCGGCAAGGTGCTCACCTACGTCTCCCGCAGCGCAAGCGGAGAGCTCTTCACGCTGGCCGTGCTGGTCTGTGCGCTGGGCATCGCCGTGCTCTCCGCCTATGTCTTCAACGCCTCCATGGAGTTCGGAGCCTTCCTCTCCGGCATGGTGGTGGGGCAGAGCAAGTTCGCCAACCGCGCCGCCAGCGACGCCCTGCCCATGCGAGATGCCTTCGCCGTCCTCTTCTTCGTGTCCGTGGGGCTGGGCTTCGATGTCTCGGGGCTCATCACCCACTGGCCGCTCGCACTGGGCACCCTCCTGCTCTGCCTCTTCCTGAAACCCCTTGCCGCCTTCCTCATGGTGCGGCTCACGGGCAAGCCGATGCGCCTCGCCCTGCTGGTCTGCGGCTCGCTTTCGCAAATCGGTGAATTTTCCTTCATTCTTGCCACGCTCATCGCGGGCACCTACAAGATGCTGCCCGCCGAGGCCGCCAATGTCATCACGGGTGTGGCTATCGTCTCCATCGTGCTCAACGCCGCGCTCTACCGCTTTGTTCCGCGCACGGCGGATGCGTTGGAGAAGCACGGCATCGGGCTGCCGCCCGTGGATGATACCACGCGCATCCCCGCCGTTACGGAGTCGCGCGACCGCATCGTCATCGTCGGCTTCGGTCCCACGGGCGAGCTGATTTACAGCACACTCAAATCCTTCGACCTCGACATGGTGGTGCTGGAGATGAACATCGACACCGTGAACCGCCTCACCAAGGACGGCATTACCGCCCTGCACGGCGATGCACGCTCCCGCACCATCCTGAAAGCCGCGGGCTGCGAGAAGGCCAAGGGCATCATCGTCACAGCCCCCGCCGCGCCGGCGCAGCAAATTGCGCAGGCTGCCCGCGCCCTGAACCCGAGCATCCATGTGATGGTGCATACCACCTACATCCGCAACGCTCAAACGCTCATGAAAGAGGGCGCACAAGCCGTCTACTCGGGCGAAGCGGAAGTCGCCTTCGCCATGACCTCCCATGTGCTCCGCTCCCTCGGCGCCACGGAGGAACAGGTGCAGCAGACCCGACGCGATGCCCGTCGCCGTTTCTTCGGCGAGCTGAAAGCGGAAATCGGCCGTGTCCCCGAAAAACGTTGATGATCACTGATTTTCCCCCATGAACAAACTCCTGTCTCTTCTCCTCGCCCTCATCCTTCTCCTTCCTTCCGCCGACGCCAAGCCGGATTTTAACAAGATTCTCGGTAAACTTGCCGATGCCGGGGCTCAAGTGGCACAGCAAGCGGACGACGGCGCAGCGTTCGCACCCCTCGCCGTCGTACAGGCACAGCTGGATGACATCAAGGAAACCTACAAGGCTGAGGGGCGAGCCTATGCCCGCGAGCTGGGGGATATCATGATGGAACGCGCCATGGCCAACAAGAAGGTGGACAAGGCCGTCGATTCCGTCCGTGCGCTCTGCTGGGGTGTCGTCATCTACATCACCATCATCTCCTTCCTGCTCTTCGGTATGATGCTGCGCATCAATGCCATGTTGGGGCAAATCAAAAAAGTTGAGACTACACGCCATTCCTGAGTGCCGATGAGGGGCGGAAAACGTACTTTCTCTTTGACAGCGAGGCCTTCATCCGCTAGACTGGGGGCACGATGCAACAGATGATTGAATCAATCGGCAAATACCTGCTCGCGGCGGTGTCTCCCCTCATCAAGAGCCCGGAGACAGCGGAGCTGCGCGTGGCGCAAACGGAGGACGGCGAGGGCGTGCGCTTCCGCCTGTTGCTCGACCCCGGCGACGTGGCACGCGTCATCGGCCGCAACGGCATGACCGCCTCCGCCATCCGCTCGCTTGCCAAGGCGGCGGGCGAAAAGCAGGGCATCAAGGTCGTTGTCCACATTCTCTCCCGAGACGAAGCCTGACGGAATAGCGATTCCCTGCACCATGCAACAGGGTTTGTTCAGTGATGCGGCGT
The DNA here is from genome assembly GCA_937893015.1 of uncultured Verrucomicrobiales bacterium. Lineage (GTDB taxonomy): Bacteria > Verrucomicrobiota > Verrucomicrobiia > Verrucomicrobiales > Akkermansiaceae > Akkermansia. Next base: position 19,600 of record CALBJX010000019.1, read on the forward strand.
TGACGGGCGGCTTACAGGCCGCCCGCGTGCTCGTGGACGGGCTCAACGACATGGTGCTGGACTACGGCATTCCCGCGGGCATGGAGGGCGTGACGCGCGGCTCCCGCGTGGAGGTGCCGCTGCGCAACCGCTGCACCACGGGCACTGTGCTCGCCGTCAGCGCACCCGAGTTCGGCGGGCGGCTGAAAGTGCTCAACCGCCTCATCCACGACGAGCCCGTTGTTTCCCCCGCGCTCATGGACCTTGCGGAATGGGCGGCACGCTACTACGCCGTGCCCGTGGAGCAGATGATACGCTGCATCGTCCCCGAGCCCGTGCGCAGCGAACGCCACGAGGAAAAGACACGCAAGGTCGTCATCCTGCAACAATGGCCCGATGACGATACGCTCAACAAGCTCAACAAACGAGCCCCGCGCCAAGCGGGCATCCTGCGCTACCTGCATGCAAGCGAGACGAAGCGCGAACCGCTCGCGGACCTCGGCGGCAGCTCAGCCCTCGCTCCCTGCCGTGCGCTGGAGAAAGCTGGCTATGTCCGCATTGAGGAGGAGACCGTGCACCGCGACCCCGCCGCGGGCGAGAGCTTTGCCCCCAGCGCCCCGCTCACCCTCAACGAGGAGCAGGAAAACGCCCTGAAAGCGGTGCTCGCCGCCTGTGAGACCGCTGCGCCCAAGCCTCTTGTCATGCAGGGCGTGACCGGCAGCGGCAAGACGGAGGTCTACCTGCAAGCCGCGCAGCACGTGCTGGATGCGGGCAAAGGCGTGCTCATCCTCGTGCCGGAGATTTCCCTCACGCCGCAAACCATGGCACGCTTCAAGAGCCGCTTTGCGGCCAGGGAAGGCTCTGTCGCCATTCTCCACAGCGCGATGAGCGACGGCGAACGCTTCGATGAGTGGCACGCCATTCACCGAGGCAAGGCGCGTATCGCCATCGGCCCCCGCTCCGCCGTGTTCGCCCCCGTGCAGAATCTCGGGCTCATCATCGTGGACGAAGAGCACGATTCCTCCTACAAGCAGGAGAACAGCCCCCGCTACCACGGGCGCGACCTCGCCGTGCTGCGCGCTAAGCTGGAGGGGGCAATGGTCGTCCTCGGCAGCGCCACGCCCTCGTTGGAGACGATGTACAACGTGCAGACGGGCAAGTATGACTGCGTGCGCCTCGACCGCCGCGCGGACGGCCAACGTCTGCCCCTCACGCGCGTGCTGGATATGCGCTCCGAGCCCAAGGACAAGCGCAACCTCGGCATCCTGAGCGAGCGCCTGCGCGTCGCCATCGACGACCGACTGCGCGAGGGGCAGCAGGTGATTCTGCTGCTCAACCGCCGCGGCTTCGCCCGCGCCCTGCAATGCCCCGACTGCGGCTACACGGCCAACTGCCCCGACTGCGCCGTGCCCATGACCTTCCACGCCACGGAAAACCGCCTCATCTGCCACATCTGCGGCCACCGAGAGGTGGTGCCCAAGCGTTGCCCCGAATGCCACAGCGCGGGCATCCTGCTGGAGGGCTACGGCACGCAGAAGGTGGAGATGGTGTTGCGGCGTTGTTTCCCGCAGGCACGCCTGCAACGCGTGGATGCGGATGTCACCGCCCGCAAGAACGCCCTGCGCGACATCCTCGAGGATTTCCGCGCCCACCGCACGGACATTCTGCTCGGCACACAGATGATTTCCAAGGGCCTCGACTTCCCCGGCGTGACGCTGGTGGGTGTGCTCAATGCCGACCTCGGCCTCAGCGTGCCCGACCCCCGCGCCGCCGAACGCACCTTCCAATTGCTCACGCAGGTGGCGGGACGCGCCGGCCGCGGCGAGCTGGACGGCGAGGTCATCATCCAGACCTACAACCCGCAGGCGGACGCCATCCAATTTGCCCGCCGCCACGATACGGACGGCTTTGCGGAAGCCGAGCTCGCCCTGCGTCAGCAGATGCAGTTCCCGCCCTACTGCCACATGGCCGTGCTCACCATCCGTGCCGAGCAGGAGGAGCTGGCGCAGCTCTCCGTCGGCACCCTCTACCGCCATTTGGAAAAAGCCCTGCCCCCGCAGGTGCTCATGAGCGAGCCCCTGCCCGCCCCCATTGCCAAGGCCTACGGCAAGTTCCGCTACCAAATCACCCTGCGCTCCCCCTCCGCCCGCGTCGTCTCCGACATCTGCTCGCGCGTCATCGCGGAGCAGCAGTTCGGCGATGAGATTGCCGTTTCGCTGGATATTGACGCCTACTCCTTCCTGTAAGCGAAACAGACCCGCTTCCTGCTTGACTTTGTTGTGTCTTTTCCGTACTCTGATGGCGTGATGACCGATGCGCTCCGCAATATTTCCAAAGCGTTTTCCAAGTATGTCTTGGTAGGCGGCGTGGCCTTCTGTCTGGATTACGCCGTGCTGTCCTTCACGCATCGGGTGTTGGGCTGGCCGTCCTTGGCGGCTGCGGCGGCAGGTTTCTGCTGCGGTGTGGTGTGCACCTATCTCTGCTGCAATTATTGGGTCTTCACGCACCGCAAGATGCGCGAGCATCAGGCTCGCGAGTTTGCGGTATTTACCATCATCGGGATGGTGGGGTTGCTGCTGACTCTGCTCCTCATCGGCTTTTTCGACGGAGTCGTCGGCCTACCGACCGAGCTCAGCAAGCTGCCGACAACTGCCTTGGTGCTGCTGTGGAATTTTACCGCCCGCAAAATTGCCCTTTACTGATCCATGGAAAAGCCCGTTATCATCATCGGCGGCGGTCCCGCAGGTCTTACGGCAGCGCTGGAGCTGGCGCGGCGAGGCTGCACGAATGTGCTGGTGCTGGAGCGGGATGCCCTGCTCGGCGGCATTGCGCGCACAGTGGCACACAAGGGCTACCGCATGGATATCGGCGGGCATCGTTTCTTCTCTAAAAGCGAAGCCGTCATGCGTTGGTGGTCGGAGCTGATGCCCCTGCAAGGAGCACCGGCCCGGGATGACATGGCCCTGCATCGTGAGCTGCCGCTCGCAGCGGGCGGCCCTGACCCCGAGCAGACCGACCGCGTGATGCTGGTGCGCCACCGCCTCTCCCGCATTCTCTTCCTTCGCAAGTTTTTCAGTTACCCGGTGGCTCTCAGCTGGCACACGCTGCGGCAACTGGGGCTCGGTCGCGTGCTGCACATCGGGCTGAGCTACGCCAAATCCCTCTTCTTCAAGCGAGAGGAAAAATCGTTGGAGGATTTCATCATCAACCGCTTCGGTAAACAGCTATACGAAACCTTCTTCCGCGATTACACGGAGAAGGTATGGGGCGTACCCTGCTCTGCCATCGGTACGGACTGGGGCGCCCAGCGCATCAAGGGGCTGTCTGTGGCGAAGGTGCTGGCGCATGCCTGCCGCCGCTTGGCTTTTTGGCGCAAGCCGGATGCGCAAAAGGGCGAAACCTCGCTCATCGAGGAGTTTTGGTACCCGAAGTTCGGCCCCGGCCAGCTCTGGGAGTTGGTGGCCGAGGAGGCGCAGAAGCTCGGCGCACGTGTGCGGCTGAACGCGGATGTCATCGGGCTGAGCATGAGCAGCGGACGCATTACAGCCGTGCAGGTGCGCGATGCACACACGGGGGAGACGGAGACGATAGAAGCCGCCGCAGTGTTCTCCACTACGTCTCTGAAGGAGCTGATAACCGCCGCGGGAGAGGCCGTGCCCGCCGAGGTGGCGGATGTGGCTAACCGCCTTGTCTATCGAGATTTTATGACGGTGGGTGTGCTGGCCGACAAACTCTGCCTGCGCAGCGAGCACATGAACACCACCATGGGCGAGCACGGCATCGTGCCCGACGATTGGATTTATGTGCAGGAAAGCGACGTGAAGGTCGGCCGTCTGCAACTCTTCAACAACTGGAGCCCCTATCTGGTCGCAGACAAGAACAAGGTGTGGTTGGGCATGGAGTATTTCGTGAATGAAGGCGACGCACTCTGGAGCATGCCTGATGCGGACTTTTGCCGCTTCGCCGTGGGGGAGCTTGCCTCTATCGGCGTTGTCGACACGGCGGACGTGCGCGACACCTGCCTCATTCGCGTAAAGAAAGCCTACCCTGCCTACTTCGGCTCCTACAAGGAGCTGCCCGTTCTCCGCGCATGGGCGGATGCCGTGCCGAATCTCTACCTCATCGGCCGCAACGGCATGCACCGCTACAACAACATGGACCACTCCATGCTCTCCGCCATGGCCGCTGTGGACATCTACCTCTCCGGCAGCACGGACAAGAGTGCCATCTGGCAGGTGAATACAGAGGAGTGAGGTGCCAAAAAGGAATTTGTCTCTCCCGTCCGAAAAAAAGCCGCGCAGTTTCCTGCGCGGCTTTTCTTATAGAAAAAGGTGTTTTTATCGAATGTGCAATCAGTCGTTCACGCGGCCGAGGTAGGAGCCGTCTTCCGTCTTCACGGAAATGCGCTGACCGGCGTTGATGAACAGGGGCACCTGCACCACGAGACCCGTGGTCATGGTGGCACTCTTGTACACATTGTTGGCGGAGTTGCCCTTCACACCTTCGGGGGCTTCGGCAACTTCCATGGTGATGGCGGCGGGAAGCTCGATGGAGCAAGCAACCTCGTCCGTGAAGAGGAGAATGTAGCTGTTGCCCTCGATGAGGTAGAGCTTCACGGGATCCACGATATCCTCGTTCACGCAGACGTCTTCATAAGTCTCGGTGTTGAGGAAGTGGTAGCCCATGCCGTCCACGTAGGAGAATTCCATCTCTTCGCGGCTGAGCATCACGCCCTCGAGGAAGTCGTTGGAGGTGAGACGCAGGTTGTAGTCCTTGCCGGAAGCGATGCTGCGGATGGTCATCTGCACATAGGAAGCCATGCGGGGGGGAGTCTTGAGCTGGCTCTCACGGACGATGCAGACATCACCGTTGTAATTCACGGCGTGGCCTTTGCGAAGCTGGATAACGGGAACTTTTGCCATAACGCGGCGCAGGGTAACAGAGAAGGCCCTATTAGTCAAGCATTTTTCGGTATGCAGGCGCGATTTTATCAGGAAACAAAACGCGGTCTGAGGGAGGCCTCAGACCGCGCGGAGGAATGTGGGAATTGTTCAGAAGCTCTTGCTCGCGCCGATGTTGAGGTTATGCGCGGTGGTGCGGGCCTCCGTCTCGAAACTGTAGGTAGCGTGGGCGTTCCAGCTTTCATTGATCTGCCACGTGCCGCCGATGGTGGCGCGGGCTCCGATGCGACCGGGGGTCGCCCCCTGCATGCGGTAACCGACCACATCGGCCACCGGGTTGTGACGAACGACGTCCGCCATGATTGCGGCTTCCCCGAAGAGGGAGAAGTGCGTTCCCATGGCACGGGTGAAGCCGATACCTGCTTCCGTGCGCAGATTCTGCACACTGCCGGTGCGAACATCGGCGCAGTTGCCACTGTCGGTGGCATCATAGTTCACTGCGCCGAAACTGCGCAACACCATGTCGTCGGAGAGGGCGTGGCTATACGTCAGGCGGGCGGAGAGTTCTGCACTGCGCTGCGAGAAGGTGAGCCGTTCGCCGCCGAGGGTCGTGCGCGTGTCCGTATCACCCCATGCCGCCGTCACGTCCGCCGTGAAGCCATGGCGGAGCGTCTGCTGAGCATAGAGGGCCACATGGGCTGTTTCCTGACGCAGGCGGGAGAGCCCCGTGGTGCCGATGCGGTTCTGCGTGCGGCCGACGGCAAGCCCCGCAGCCCCCGTTTCCCCGATGCGGTGCTCCACGCCGAAGGCAGCCCCCGTGATGTTGTGGTCCGCGCCGTTGTGCTCGCCTTGGCTGCCGTGGCGGGCGATATGGCCGAGAGCCGTCACCCAGACGGAGCCGGCCCCCTTGTCAATCAGAGTGCTGCCGTCGCGGTGCCCGCTGATGCTGTCGGTGAAGGCGCGGGTGGCCTCGACAATGCCGTGGTCCGCCTGCACGAGCGCATCCGCCACAGGGGAAACGAGCGGCAACGGTGCGGGAGCCGTCGCCATCGGAGCGGGTGCAGCGGACGCTTCAACGAGTTCTACGATTTCCTGCGGGGTGTCGAGCTCTTCCGCTGCCGCACAGAGCGTGGGCGCTGCCGCCGCACGAGGAGCCGCCGCCACGGCGACAAGCTCCTCCGCCTCCGCGAGCGTTTCCGCCGCCGTGGTCAGCGTGGTGTTGCGGGCATCCGCCAGAGTGAGGACGATGCTGCTGCCCGTGTCGGTGAGATGCATCCCCTGCCCGACCTTGAAGAAATCATCCAAGGTGCCGCGCAGGGGGAGCTTGATGGTGCCGAAGCTGATGAGCGTGTGGTCACCCGCACTCCAGTTGCCGCTGAGCGTGAGCTGCGTGGCCGTACCGAGCGTCAGCAAACCGCTCACGGAGAGCTTGGCCCCGCGCGACATCACCAGCTCGCCGCCGCCCAGCGTGAGGTTGCCGCTCACGGAGGAGCTGCGCATCACGCTCAGCGTGCTGTTTGCCGCGGTGGCCAAAGCCTTGCCGTTGAGGTTCACTGTGCCGCCGTGGAGAGCGTATTGCTGGTTACGAGCCAGCGTGATACCCTTCGTGTTGGTGAGAATGCCGCCGCTGTTCACGCGGATGGTCGAGGCGGACAGCGTAGCGTTGCTGACATCCACGTGAGCATTGACATTCACTGTACCCGCGCCGCTGATGGTGCCCTGCACCGCGCCTGTGCCGTTGAGGGTCACATGCTGTGCGGCATCAAGCAGCTTGATGGTCGTGCCCTTATCAAGCGAACCATTGACGGTAATGTTGCCGTGGTGTGCGGTGCCGTTGTTGACCGCGCCGGTGCCCGTCACCTGAATATCGTTCGTCACGGTGTCGCGGCCCAGCGTCAGAGTGCCGCCCTGAACCTCCAGTGCATCCGTATAGTTATGGAGGGCATTCACGGTAACATTGCCGGACAGAATCGTCAGGAGAGCATCGGAATGAATGATGCCCTTGCCCTTCAGCGCAACGCTCTGCGTGCCGCTGGTAACAGTACCGCCCAGCGCACAGGTAAGCTCCACCTGCGTTGTGGAGGAACCGAGCTCAATCGTGCCGCCCGTCAGCGTCGGCGTGCCCTGCAGGGTGCCGCCGTGCAGCTCGATGGTCGCACCCGCGGCCGCCGTCACATCGCCCTTCACCAGACCGCCCTGAATGTCGAGCACCTGTCCCTTGGCGAGAGACAGGCCCTTGGCTGCCAGCGGGCTCGTGCCGCCGCTCGGCAGCGTCAGCACGCCGTCTTTCACGATGATGCTGCCCGCGATACCCGCGGCGGAAGTCAGCGTCAGCGAGCCGCTTTCCAGCGTCGTCAGCCCCTTGTAGGTCTGCTTGGCGTCGTAGGTGACATCGCCGTTGATGGTGACACCCGCCGTGCCGCTCAGCACGCCGCTGATGGTGCCGCCCAGAAGGTCCGCATCCTGCGCCAGCGAAAGAGAGGAAGTTTTGAGCAGATTGCCGTTCACCGAAAGGTGGCCCGTGTACTTGC
>CALBJX010000020.1 GCA_937893015.1 uncultured Verrucomicrobiales bacterium
CCTAAATTTGACTTCGTACATCGTACATCGTAAATCGTACATCCCTACAAATCCTTCTTTGTCGAACGGATAATCGGCCTTTGCGATGAAATTCACGTCTTTCATTGAACATCAGGGGGCGTCCGTCGGTCTCACGTCATGTTTATGGATAAAGAGAATAACAACCCGCCGGATGCCGTTTCCGTCATGGTGATGGCGTGCAGGTCGCTGGGGCTTCTGCTCGTGCTGCCGATGATGGCGGTGATGCTGTTCGTGATGCTGATATACGGCAGCATGTTGGTGGATTACGGGATGAGCGAACGCGTGTACCCTGCCGCAGCGGAACACGTTGACCCGACGTTGGATGGGTGTCTCGTGCGGGTGTCCGGTCCGCTGGTCGCTGCGGAGAAGAGTCTGATTCTCCGGGAGAACGAGGAGTATCCCGATGCCGTGGCGGTGCAGGATTTTGTCGGCTCTGCCGTTTGCCACGCCGAACAGCTTTCCGTCGGCAACCGAAAGGTGCAGGGCTTGTATGCCAAAGAGCGATACCCCTTCGGTTATTGGCTGCACGGGCCTGCCGAGGGCTTGGAGCGCATCCGAGAACCTTCGGGACACGTCGATGTGTTGAAATCAGGAGTACCTGTTACGCTGATTGCCCGCCAGCGTGGTGAGGTGTTGGATATGGCGGACCCCGATGCCTGCGCTACCTTGGGGGCGGCCTCGCACCGCTACGCCGCGCATGTTCGTAACCGTAACGCCGATTTTTCCTTGGAAAGCGTCGAGTCTGCGGCCCTCATCGCCTTGTGTGTCTATGTTCTGCTGTGGGTGCTGCTGGGCTTCCTGCTGCGTCGCCGCCGTGCGGGGTGGCTGCTTGGTTTGGGCGGCCTCCTGCTCATGTTGCTCGCCTCCTGTGTGCTCTGAGCACGATGAAAAATGCGAATCCCCTCCATGCCGTGCATGAAGGGGATTTTTTGACGAGAGCCGGATGTCAGATTCGAACTGACGACCATCCGATTACAAATCGGGAGCTCTACCACTGAGCTAATCCGGCGAGGTGCGCGTATTCTACACGAGCGGCAGCCTACACGCAAGTCTTTTTTGTCAGAAGTTCCACCCGAGGTCGACGCCGAGGGTGAACTGGAAGTGGTCGACGGCACCGACGCCGTAGGCGCGCTCAATCTTGCTCGCATTGCTGCCGGACCAAGAGGCGGAGCACCAGGGGCGCAGGTAGGGGTGGGCATCGTGGCCCAGCGTGCCGTTGTGCGTGAAAATCGGCAGGGCGAGCTTGATGCGGTAGGCATCCACACCCTCCGCACCGCCGCCCCAGTAGCCGAGAGAGGGGGCGATGCCGGCGGAAATCTCCACATCGGCGCCGAAATTGCCGAGGCTCAACGCGTTGGCGAAGCGGTAGCCCGCCTCCACATCGAAGAAGCTGCCGGTGAGACCTTGGAAGCCGATGCCCCAAAGCGCGTGGCCGAAGAGACCATGTTGACGATCATCGAAGCGCAGGGCAAGGTTGGCGTCCTGCGCCAAGCGGTGGGGGCAGGCGCCCTTGGCGTGGGCAAACACGCCCTCCAGGCCGCCGTGGTGCAGGCTGTAGCCCGCCTCTGCCATGAGGTTGGGGAAGATTTCCTTGCCCACGGCGTAGTCGAAGCGCACGACGGGGGTATCGCCCAAGATGTCATCCGCGCCCCAGACCTGTCCCAGCTCGCCGCCGAGGCGCTGCTGGATGCCAAGCCCGAAGAGGTTGCGGTGGGGCAGGGTGTAGCTGCCGCTCATGGAGGAGTAGCCGTGGTGCGTGAACTCATCCGTCAGCCCCATGCCGCGCACCTGATAGTTGGTGCTGTAGGCGTTGAGGTTCAGGTAGCCCTTGCGGTCGGAGGAGGGTGTGGAGATGGGCGCCATCGGCATCTCGGGCGCGGCGGGAGCGTAGGTTTCGGTTGCGGGGGCTTCGCTCAGCCCGCCCTCGTACGCGGGTGTCAGGGCGGGTTCGTAGCGCACGTCCCTGTATTGCACGGGACCGGCGGGAATGACGGGGGGCAGCTCCGTCGCCAAGCAGGGCAGAGCGGCAACAAGCGGAAGAAGGGTGCAGTGGCGCATGGCTGGATTATACCCTATGCGCCGCCTCCGCGGCAAGCGGAAAGTGCGCGGTATGTCTCGCTTAGCGTACGACGGATTGTTCCTGCCACAGCCGTGCGAGGCGCAGCACGGCTTCATCTGTTTCGGCGGCGCGGGCTGTGAAATCCGCGGCTGTCCACCATGCGAGGTCGTCGGATTCCTCGGAGATGACGCACTCTTCATGCGGGGCTTGCAGCAGGAAGCGGATGTCGTAGTGCAGGTGCTCGCCCTCGCCCTTGCGCGGGTTGGTGGGGATGGTGTGGATGTCCACGTCCATGATGTCCTTGCTCAGCGGTCGGATGCCGGAGATGCCGCTTTCCTCCTCCGCTTCGCGCAAGGCGGTGCGGAGCACATCCGGGTCGCCGTCGGCATGCCCGCCCGTTTGCATCCAGCGTTTGAGATTGTGGTGCAGGGTGAGCAGCGCTTTGTCTCCTGCGGGGTTCAGCAACCATGCCGAACCCGTGATGTGGCCTGCGGCGTGCGTGCGCCGGAAGCAGTCCGGGGTTTCCGCTACGAAACGCAGGATGCGCTCGGCTGTCTCTGCGCGGCCCGGGCAGCGCAGCATGTATTCCTGCAGAGCGGCGCAAAGCGGACGTCGTTCATCGGTCGGCAAGGGAATCATGCGGTGATTGTAGCGCTTTTCGGGGGTTTTTGCAAATCTGATATGCAAAAGGCTTTATTTTATAAAACTTTACTGTTGGCAAACGGAAAATGATGTGCTATTCTGAGTGCGTACGGGAGTGTCGGTTTCCCGTGCGGAAACATTCCAGATGCTACGATGAAGAAGTCTCTCCTCCGTCTTTCCGTGAAACGCGCCGGGCTGCTCGTCGGGTTGCTCTCCTGCAGCTGCCTCCTCAGCTCGTGCAGCTCATGCGCTTCGATGATGCAGTATCTGCTGAGTGTTCCTTTCAATATCATCAATTACGTTCTGACGTCTGCTCTGCCATGAACAAGGTTTATCCGTTTATTGCCGCCGTTTCGGCCCTGTTGTTTGTGTCCTGTCAAGGTTCGGATCCCCGTGCCGCAGCCATGAACTACAGCGATGCCGTGACGCGTCTGGATCAGGTGGACCCCGCTTATCGTGCTTATTTCCGCGATCAGCAGGGGAGCAACTACGGCGTGGAGGAACAGCGCAAGGCTATTGCCGCCGCTGTGCAGACTGCCCGCACTCCCGTGCCGTCCTATGTGAACGTTCCCGCTGAGCGTCCTCTTGCAAACCGCCGCAGCACGACGGCTGCCCGCCAGCGTGTCGCCGTCCGCGGCAAGACCCCCGTGGCCAAGCGAGGTCTCGCCGTCGCCAACAAGGGGAAGGGCAAGGCTGCCGCGACCAAGAAGAATATAGCCAAGAGTAAGCCCGCTCCCAAGAAGAAGGGCAAGGCTCTTGCCTCCAACACCAAGAAGCGCCGCTGAACGGCATCCCGAAGAAAAGCTGCGCCTGACACCTTCCGTGCTTGAATACACGGAGGGCGGGTGTATAATGCCCCCCAACGGATATGAGCATTCTTCCTTTTGCTAATCAGTATGTCGGCGAGCTGGTCGCGTATCAGCCCGGTAAGCCTATCGAGGAAACCGCACGCGAAATCGGCATGGCTCCCGAGCATATTGTCAAGCTCGCGTCCAACGAAAACCCTGTAGGGCCCTCTCCCAAGGCGGTCAAGGCGATGCAGGAGGCTGCTGCCCATGTCAACATCTATCCTGACGGCGCCTCTTTCTGCATTCGCACCAAGCTGGCGGAGCAGTTCGGCGTCTCTTTCGCTCACACAGCGGTGGGCAGCGGTAGCAGCGAGCTCATTGAATTGCTGGCGCACGCCTTTGTCAAGCCCGGTGTCGAGGTGGTTGCGGCAGAGTACAGCTTCACACTCTACGCTATCGTTACCAAGCTGCTCAACGGCCGCTATATCTCCGTGCCTAACAGGGATAAGTGGACCACGGATTTGGAGGCCATCGCCGCCGCCATCACGCCGGAGACGCGCCTTGTTTTCATTACCAACCCCACCAATCCCGTGGGGTCCATGGTGGGACAGGCAGAGATTGACGCCTTCATGGAAAAGGTGCCGGAGCATGTCGTGGTCGTTTTCGATGAGGCCTACCTCGATTTTGCGGAAGAAAAGGTAGATACGGTGAAATTCGTACAGGCGGGGCGCAATGTCTGTGTGCTGCGCACCTTCTCCAAGGCATACGGCCTGGCGGGCGCACGCATCGGTGCCGCCCTCACTACGCCGGAGATTGCCGATCTGCTTAACAAGGCTCGCTCTCCCTTCAACGTGAACTCCATTATTCAGGCGGGGGTGCTGGCCGCCATGGAGGACACGGAGCATCTCGCCTACTGTGTCGATGTCATCAAACGCGGTCGCAAGCAGTATGAAAAGGCCTTTGAGGCGTGGGGGGTCGATTATGTGCCCAGCCATACGAACTTCATTCTCGCCAAAGTGGGCTGCGGCAGCGATGTGTTCCGCGCCTGTTTGCAGCAGGGCGTTATTCTGCGTCCTATGGATGGCTACGGGCTCAAGGAATACATCCGCATCTCCATCGGAACAGAGGCGGAGAATAGGCGTTGTCTGGAAGTTCTGGCTTCCGTTCTCGGTCAATAATTCTTCCCGGGAGACGACGAGCGCTGCAGCGGTGTGCCGCTGCAGCCTCTCTTGCTGACGCATTTCTTGCTTGACAATATTGCGAAAAGTTTGGCACTAATAGAAACAGCGAAGCGCTCCGCGCCGCTCGGCGCGTTGTCGCGCCCGGAACCTTTCACTGATTTTCGTCGTATGTCCCAGACTCTTATTATTGCAGAGAAGCCCAGCGTCGCCGCTGACCTTGCCCGTGTGCTCGGCAAGAAACTCGGCAAGTTCACGAAGGATGATGCCTCCTCCTGTTACCGCAACGATGTTGCCGTTATCACCTCTGCCGTCGGTCACTTGGTGGAGCAGAAGAAACCGCAGACCGAGGACGGCAAGAGCCTGCCGTGGAAGATGGACTACCTGCCCGTGATGCCCGCCAGCATGGAGCTGGAGCCCATCGCCAAGTCCGCCGATCGTCTGCGCAAGGTGCTCAGACTGGCCCGCGACAAGAAGGTGACGCACCTCGTCAATGCCTGCGATGCCGGGCGCGAGGGTGAGCTGATTTTCCGCAATATCGTGCGCTACGGCAAGGTGAAGAAGCCCATCTCGCGCCTTTGGATGCAGAGTATGACGGACGACTCCATCATGGAGGCGTGGAACTCCCTTAAGACGGATGAGGAGATGCAGCACCTTGCGGATGCCGCCGTCTGCCGCTCGGAATCCGACTGGCTGGTGGGGCTCAACAGCACGCGTGCTCTTACTGTATTGCAATCGGGCGCGGGCGGTTTCAACGTGACCCCCGCAGGTCGTGTGCAGACCCCCACGCTGGCCATCCTCGCCGCGCGCCAGAAGGAGATTCTGGCCTTCACGCCCGAGCCCTACAGCGAGGTGCGCGCCACCTTCGCCGCCAAGGAGGGCAGCTACGAGGGCCGCTGGTTTGACCCTGCGTGGAAAAAGGATGAAAAGCAGCCTCAGCGCACCCGCGAGCGCATCTGGGATGCCGACCTTGCCGCCGCCATTGCGAAGCGTTGCGAGGGCCGCCCCGCCACGGTGAAGGAGACGAAAAAGCCCGTCTCCATGCCCGCGCCGCTGCTCTTCGACCTCACGTCTCTCCAGAAAGAGGCGAGCAACCGCTACGGCTTCTCCGCCCGCCGCACCCTGCAAATCGCCCAGGAGTGTTACGAAAAGCACAAGGTGCTGACCTACCCGCGCACGGACTCCAAGTTCCTGCCGAATGACTACCTCAAGGTGGCCACGCGCACGGTGGGCGAGCTGGGGCGTGCACTGCCCGAGTTTGCCCCCTTCGCCGCGGATATTCTGGATAACCGCCGCATTCGCCCCAACAAGCGCGTGTTTGACAGCTCCAAGGTGAGCGACCACTTCGCCATCATCCCCACGGGCAAGGTCGTGCCCCTCACGGGCGACACCGCTAAGATTTACACCCTCGTGGTGCAGCGTTTCCTCGGCATCTTCCTCCCCAACGCGGAGTTCGAGGACACGGAACGCACCACCATCGTGGAGAGCCCGAAGGCACAGGACCATTTCTCCACCCACGGCCGAGTGCAGCTCAGCGCGGGCTGGCGAGCCGTCTATGGCGGCGACCGCAAGAAGAAAGACGAGCTCTGCGCCGTCGCCGCAGGTGAAAAGGTGACGGCCAAGGAAGTGAACGCCGTGGCAGAGCAGACCAAAGCACCCGCCGCCTACACGGAAGCAACGCTGCTCACCGCCATGGAGACGGCGGGCAAGCTGGTGGATGATGATGATTTGGCCGATGCCATGAAGGAGCGCGGTCTCGGCACCCCCGCCACCCGCGCCGCCATCATCGAAGGTCTCATCACGCAGGAATACATCGCCCGCGAGGGCAAGGAGCTCATGGCGACCCGCCGCGGCATGGACCTCGTGGATCTGCTCGGCAAAATCGGCCTGAGCACCCTCTCCAGCCCCGAGCTCACGGGCGAGTGGGAATACCGCCTCAAGCAGATGGAGAACGGCAAGCTCAAGCGCGACCGCTTCATGAAGGACATCCGTTCCTACACCACGGAGATTGTGGACGCCGTCCGCAACTACATGTCCGTCGGCAGCAGCAGCCCCGATCTCCCCATCGCGTGCCCCTCCTGCCAAGCCATGGGCTTGGAGAGCCGACTCGATGCCGTGGCCTGCCGTCAGTGCAAGTTCCGCATCCGCCGCATGCATGCGGGGCTCAATCTCACGGACGAGCAGCTCATCGAGCTCATCGGCAAGGGCAGCCTGCCTGTGATGGACGGCTTCCGCTCCAAGTTCGGCAAACCGTTCAAGGCGGGCCTCAAGATGGTGGCCCCCGCCACGGCCCGCTCCTCGTGGAAGGCGGAGTTCTACTTCGAGGACGACAAGAAGGAGAGCACCGAGAGTGCCATGCAGCCTGCGGGGCTCATCTCCGTGAAGGGTTGCGGCGAGCTGCCCCTCTTCGTCAGCGACAAGCAGTGGAGCATCCCCGACATGGAGTTCGCCTCCGGCCGCAAGGGCTTTTCGGCTTCCCGCATGATTCTGGGGCGCGAGCTCACCCGCGAGATGCTGGCGCAGGTGCTCTCTGCCGGCAAGAGCGAGCTCATCACGGGCTTCGTCTCCCAGCGCACGCACCGCGCCTTCGATGCCTTCCTTGTGCTCGATGAAAAGAAGGGCAATGTCGGTTTCGAGTTCCCCCCGCGCGAGGAGAAGGCGAAATCCGCCCGCGGCAAGGCAGCCGCCGACAAGAAGTTCACGCGCGCCGATGCCTCGCAGGAGGACCTCACTGCCGCCAAGCGTCACGGCGTCATCAAGGTGAAGGGCAAGGGCGAGCACGAGCTGCTGGAGACCGAGAACGCCTGGCATGTGGACGGCGTGGTCTACGGCAAGAACCGCAAGCCGCTCACCATCCCCCACGTCATGTGCGACATCCGTCTCACCGCCGAGGTCGTGGTCAAGCTGCTTACCAAGGGCAAGACCGAGCTCATCAAAGACTTCGTGAGCCACAAGTCCGGTAAGAAGTTTGATGCCTATCTCGTGTTCACCCCCGGCAGCGGCAGGATTTCGTATGAATTTCCGCCGAGAAGCGAAGGGTGAATAGGGATGTACAAATCTGAAAATTCCTGTGCCTGACGGCGCAGGGAAAAACGATGTCGTTGTTCCTCTCGATTGTGCTGTCGCTTGTGTTCGGCGCGGGAGTGCTCTTTGCCGCCGCCAACATCGGCTGTATGGTGCGGATAGCCTACCTTCACTACATCGCGCAGGATAACAAAGCTTATAGCTGTTTGCCGCCTTTGGGCAGCGGGCTCATGTGCGCGGCCCTGTATTTCTTCCATTCCCCCCATTTCCTGCTGCCCCTGTTGTTTGATTATCCCTTTCCGCTGCTCCTCATCATCCCTGCGGTAAAGACCTACAGGTTGTTTAAGGGATGATGTTATCGTGGGGGGATTGGAGAAATGAGGATTTGTGATAAGAAATATGTGATTTTGGATTTGTGATTGAGAGAATTCGCGCGCCTATCGGCGCGATATAAAGAAACCTGTCTGACGCTTGCGTCAGACAGGTTTTTTCTATCCTTGCGGCGAAAGCCGCACTCTATTTCCCAATCAAAAATTTCAAATCACATATTTCTTATCACAAATCGACAAATCCCCATTTGTCATTCCTGCCACATTCGGCTGGGCGTCTTCTTCACCATGGGGAGCTTGCGTTTCGGGCGTTTCTCGGGCATTGTTGGGATGTCGGCAGGCAACGGGCCTTTTCTCATGGTCTCTGCCGGCATGAACAACACCGAAAGAACAGAATGAAACGATACACGATATTGGCACTCGCGATGAGTGTTGCCTCCCTCGCCCAAGCGGAAACTCCCGCGTTTTCTTTTAACGAATGGCTGCCCGGCTGCTTCAAGCTCTTTGATGCGAAGCGCGACCATGCGGAGAATCCCTGGGTGCAGGAAGTGAACTTCCGCTTCCGCCCGCAATACCAGTGGGGCTACATGGACCCCGCCGGCGGTGCGGAGCGCGTGAAAGGCGGGGCACTGGGCGACGGCCGCCGCGAAAACGATGAGTGGCGCCGCTTCCGTCTGGGGGCCAAGGCCAAGGTGCTGAACCGCTTCGTGCTCTTCACGGATTGGGATATCGGCGGCTTGGACCAACGCTACAAGTACAGCCACAACGAATGGCAGCGCAGCCGCGGTAAGACGAGCGTGTACGAGCTCTATGTGCAGGGCGATTTCAAGCCCGTCACCCTCACGCTCGGCAAGCAAAAGCCCGCCTTCATCGGCGAATACCGCACCAGCGACTCGCAGATTCTCACGATTGAACGCTCCAATCTGGTGAACCAGCTGACCGCCGAATCCGTCTACGGCCTCGACCTGCGCAACAGCGACAAAAAGGCGAAGTTCGGTTGGGAGCTGGGTGTCTGGGTGAACGGCGAACACGACGGGCTGTGGAAAGAGCCCGCCTTCAACAGCGCGAGCAACGTGATGGTCGCGGGCGGGGTGAACTACGCCACCTCCGACAAGAGCCGCCTGTATCTGGACTACATGCACAGCTTCTGCAACGAAGATTGCGACTTGGGGCCGGGCATCAGCATGCAGGGCCCCGGTGCCCGCGATGTGGTCGCCCTCACCTGGACGACGAAACACGATGCCTTCTCCTTCATGGCGGAAGGTATGGCGGGCTTCAACTGCGTGGGTTCTTCCGGCAAGAAGGACGGTGCCGAGAATGTGGCGGGCATCAGCCTGATTCCCTCCTACAAGCTCTCCCCGCATTGGGAAGCGGTGTTCCGCTACCAGCTTGCGGCGGGCAGCAACGCCGTGGATGCGTACAGCCGCTATGCCACCACCAACTCCGCGTACTCCTCCGTCAGCGACCTGATGCAGGGCTTCTACTTCGGCGTGAACTACTATGTGAACCCCGACAAGCCTGACATGATGCGTCTCATGCTCGGCGTGGAATACCAGAACGCCGAAGGCACGGATGCCAAGGGCGACAAGGGCTTTACCGGCTGGCAGTACGGCGCTGCGCTGCGCGCCAATTTCTAAATGACAAATTACAATTTACAAATTACAAATTGGAAATTTGTGCGGCTTCCGTCTCCGCTAAAGCTCCGCCGAGACAAGTCGCCGCAGGGAAACACACAGCGCAAAGCGCAAATAACCGCTTCAATAAAAAGCTGCTTCATGCGCTCTGCTCAGTGTGATTCCCGCGGACGATAGCAAGCACTCCCCCATTTCATTACATACGCTTATGTTCAAAAATCTCTTTATTTCCCTCATCGGTCTTTCCGCTGTTGCTGCTGCTGAAACCACCCTCACGGGTGCCGGGGCCTCGTTCCCCGCGCCGGTGTACCAGCAGTGGACCTACAGCTATTCGCAGGCGCATCCCGATACCACGGTGACCTACCAGAGCCTCGGCTCGGGTGCCGGTGTGAACCAGATCAAGCAGGGCACCGTGGACTTCGCGGGCACGGATAACCCGCTCTCCGCCGAGGAGCAGAAGGAAGCCGGGCTCATCCAGTTCCCCATGCTGACGGGCGGTGTCGTGGTCATCGTGAACCTGCCCGGCATCAAGGACGGCGAGCTGAAGCTCAGCCGCGCCGTGCTGGCGGATATTTACATGGGCAAAATCACCGTTTGGAACGACAAGGCCATCGCGTCCCTTAACCCCAAGCTGAAACTGCCCAAGCAGAAGATTACGGTGGTGCACCGCTCGGATTCCAGCGGCACCTCCTTCATCTTCACCAATTACCTCAGCAAGATTTCCGAGACGTGGAAAGCCGCCGTGGGGCAGGGTTCCTCCGTCAAATGGCCCTGCGGCATCGGTGGTCAGAAGAACCCCGGTGTGTGCAACAACGTTGCCAAAATCAAGGGTGCCATCGGCTACACGGAATACACCTACGCCGTCGAAGCGCACCTGAGCTGCGCCGCTCTGGAGAACAGCGAGGGCAACTATGTGAAGCCCACCCCGGCCTCCTTTGAGGCGAGTGCCTCCGGTGCCGACTGGCAGAACGCTCCCGGCTTCTACATGGAGCTCACCAACGTGCCCGGCGCGCAGAGCTGGCCCATCACGGGTGTGACCTACATCCTGATGCGCCGCGATACCCCCGCGGAGAAGCGCGCGGCACTCAAGCAGTATTTCACCTGGTGTCTCACGGAGGGGCAGCCCGCCGCGAAGAAGCTGAACTATGTCGCCCTGCCGCAGAATGTGGTTGAGCTGGTGAAGCCCGTGCTGTAAGCCCCGGCGTGTTCATGGCATCTCGGGGAAGATGCAAAAAAGCATCTTCCCCGAGAAAAAGAAACGAAAGCATGCAACGAACAGACTCAATCTTCCGACTGTTTTGCCAAGGCTGTGCGTGGCTCATCGGCATCCTGATGCTGGGTGTTTTTGTTCAGCTCACCCTGCATTCCGCCGCGGCGTGGCAACGCTTCGGCCCCGGCTTCCTCTGGTCCTGCGAATGGGACCCCGCCCAACAGCTCTTCGGTGCGGGCCCCCACATCCTCGGCACCCTGCTGACCACGGCGGTGGCCCTGTGTTTGGCGATACCGCTCGCCTTTGTCGCCGCCCTGTTTGTCACGGAAACGCCGGACCGGCTCTCGCGCCCGCTCTCTCAGGCGGTGGATTTGCTGGCCGCCATCCCTTCCGTCATCTACGGCATGTGGGGGCTTTTCGTGCTGGCACCGCTCATGCAGGAGCATGTGCAGCCCGCTCTGGCGTCCATTCCTTGCAGCAGATGGCTGCTGGGGGAGGATGACAACGGCTTCGGTTTCCTGACCGCGGGGCTTATTCTCGCGCTCATGATTCTGCCCTACATGAGTGCCGTGATGCGCGACGTGCTCCGCATGACCCCGCCCATGCTGCGGGAAGCCGCCTACGGCGCGGGCTGCACCCGCTTGGAGGCGACGCGTGACGTGGTGATGCGCTACGGCATCCGCGGCATTCTGGGCGGCGTATTCATCGGCATGGGGCGCGCCTTGGGCGAAACCATGGCCGTGCTTTTCGTCATCGGCAATATCATGGAGGTACCGAGCGGGCTCTTCTCGGGCGGCACCACCATCGCCGCCACGCTCGCCAACAACTTTGCCGAATCGCAGGGAACGGAGCAGAGTGCGCTCTTTGCCTTGGGGCTGATTCTGCTGCTCATGAGCTTCGGCATCCAAGTCCTTTCCCAATACTATCTGCATCTCACCGGCGCCCGCCGCGGCGAAACATGTTAATATGACTACGCTTTCCTTACCCCGTCGCCCGTTGTTCTTCCGCAAACTGGGCGATTCCGCCCTGAGCCTCTTTTCCCTCATCTCCATCATCGTGGCCGTGGGGGCGATGGGATGGATTCTGACAACCGTGTTGCTCCACGGCTCTCAGGCCCTCAGCACGGAGCTGCTGCTCTCTCCCTCCAAACCCTACGGCGAGGCGGGCGGCGGCATTGCCAATGCGCTGCTCGGCACCCTCCTCATGACGCTGGGCGCGGCCCTGTTGGCAGTTCCCCCTGCCATGGCTGCGGGCATCTATCTCGCGGAATACGGCAAGGGTCTGCGCGGCGCGGCCGTGCTCCGCTTCTGCGCCAACGTGATGATGGGGCTCCCCTCCATCATCATCGGCCTCTTCGTCTATGTGCTCCTCGTGATGCCCACGGGGCATTTCTCCGGCTTCGCGGGCACCGTGGCTCTGGCCATCATCATGTTTCCCGTCATCATGCGCACGACGGAAGATATGATGGCCATGGTGCCCGACACCATGCGGGAAGCCGCCCTTGCCCTCGGCATGACCCGCATGCGGACAACCCTGTGCATCATCGCCCGCTCGGCGAAAAACGGCTTGGCGACAGGTGTGCTGCTGTCCTTGGCGCGCGTCAGCGGCGAAACGGCTCCCCTGCTGTTCACCGCCCTGTTTGCCGACACATGGCCCACGGGCTTCTTCCGCGAACCCGCAGCGAATGTGCCCGTCCTCATCACCGAGTACACCACAAACTCCCCCTTTGAAAGCATGCACGCCCTCGGCTGGGCCGCCGCGCTCGTCATGGCTCTCTGCATCCTGCTCATCAACATCCTCACCCGCATCATCTTCCATGAAGAAAAACATTAAAATCTCCGCCCGCAACCTCAATTTCTACTACGGCGATCATCAGGCCCTGTTCGACAACAACCTCGATATCCCCGAGCACGAAATCACGGCTGTCATCGGCCCCTCCGGCTGCGGCAAATCCACCCACCTGCGCATCTACAACCGCATCTTCGAGCTCTACCGCCGGCACCGCGCCACGGGCGAGGTGCTGCTGGACGGCGAGAACATCCTGCAGCCCTCCGTCGATATCCTGAAACTGCGGCAGAAGGTCGGCATGATTTTCCAGAAGCCGACCCCGTTCCCCATGAGCATTTTCGACAACGTGGCCTACCCGCTGCGCCTGCACTACAAGCTCAGCCGCAGCGAGGTGGAGGGGCGCGTGGAAGCGGCTCTGCGCGGTGCCTGCATTTGGGATGAGGTCAAGGACAAGCTCAAAACAAGCGGCCTTGCCCTCTCCGGCGGGCAGCAGCAACGCCTGTGCATGGCGCGCGCCATTGCCGCCGAGCCGGAGGTGCTGCTGATGGACGAGCCCACCAGCGCCATCGACCCCGTGGCCACCCTCAAAATTGAGGAGCTGGTGATGGAGTTGAAAAACCGCTTCACCATCGTCATTGTCACGCACAACATGCAACAGGCCTCCCGCATCTCGGATCAGACCGCCTTTTTCTACAAAGGGCAGATTATCGAGGTCGGCGAAACAGACCGAATCTTCACGGCTCCCCGCTGCAAAAAGACGGAGGAGTACATCACGGGTCGCTTCGGTTAAAGGCAGGCCGTTTGACACCATTCATTCCAACCCATTTTGACTATGAAAGAACATTTTATCAACGAACTGAAACGTCTCCATTCCCTCATTGCCGCGCAGGGGCAGCACGTCGCCGCGCTCGTCGAGCAAGCGATTACGTCCTATGCGAGCGGTGACGCCGCGCTGGCACAACAGGTCATTGCGGAGGATGCCGCCATCGATGCCGAGGAAATCCGCATCGAGGAAGAGTGCCTGAAAATCCTGGCCCTTCACCAACCCGTTGCATCGGATTTGCGCACGGTGGCCGCCATCTTCAAAATCAACACCTCGCTGGAGCGCATGGCGGATTTCGGCGCGCACATTGCCGAGCGCGTGGAGCGCATGCACCGCAGCATGGCGGGCAGCGATGCGGAAAAGGTGGATTTCGGCAAGATGCAACAGATGGTGCTCTCCATGCTGCATGAGACGCTGGAGGTCATCCGCAACCGGGACACCGTGTCCGCCTACGGCATCATCAACGATGATGAGGCCGTGGACACGCTCCGCCACCGCGTGTTGGAGCTCTGCCTCCTCGCCCTGCGCCGCTACCCCGCCCGGGCCGAATACTATGTGGACTGCATCGGCATTTCCCGCGATTTGGAACGCATCGCCGATATTGCAACCGACATCTGCGAACACGTTATCTATCTGGAGACGGGCAAGATTATCCGCCATCAGGGGGCATAAGAACGCATATCATATCAAGCGATGGATAACGATACACACGAAAGCGAATCTCCGTTCGGAGAACTCAGCACTCAGGTGATTGATCTCATGAGCCGCACCCGCCGTATTCTCTTCGGCATGTTGGCGGACGAAGTGCCGGATGTTCTTCAGGCAGGCAAGATGTTGAGCCACCGCCTCTATCAGGAAGAAAGGGCGGCGGAAACCAAGGCCATGGCCGGGATTGCCGCCATCGAGTATAAGCTGCATTGCACGCGCGAAGCGCAGTTGTTGAACCGCCTGTCGCGCATCGTGCACCAGATGACGGTGCTCTGCCACAATGTGCAGGAAATCGCCGACGGTGCCATGCAGGATGATATCGAGGCCTTTAAACCCGTGTTTCTCATGGCGGAGGTGGAACTGCGGGATGCCGTTCTCTCCGTGTTGCGCGGGGATGAACAACTGGCCTTCGGCGTGGTGAAACAGGACGAGGAGCTGGATTCCCTGTATGCGGCGGAGATGCGGCGCATCTTCAACAAAGCCTCGCAAGCCATGTTCTATGATTTCCGTGTCGGCACGAGCCTGCTCTTCATCCTGTGCGCCATTGAGCGCATCGGCGACCACGCCAAACAACTGGCCGTCCCCTCCTTCCACGCCCTCACGAGCAAAGAGTGAGAAGTCATTCTCACTCAATACATACCCTCCTTGCTCCGTTCCGATAAGAGCCGACATGCGAAATCGGTATGCGGAAAGCGGAAAAATGGTTGACAAGGCTCTCTCTGCTCGCTACAATGCCCTTGAGCTTAAAAAGCCAATAAGGTTATAACTGTCATCTTTTGATGAACCAAAAACCCCGCAGCCGTGCCACCGACTGCGGGGTTGCTTCTTTTATATCATTTCAAAGAAGCTCATGACCACGGCGAGGAAATCGCAGATATGTGGCCACATTTGGGTTATGACTGTCATCGGTGACAAACCGCCGCTGCTAACAAAGGCGGCGGCACGCGCATTGTATCACCCTAACATACGTTATGCAAGAAAAAGAGGATGCTTTCGGAACACTCAGAGAATGGAGAGTTCTGACGAAGCGTATGCCCTTTGTCTCAGTGGGAAGCATGTAGCCGGCTCCCAAAAACGCTCGACATACCCTTCATCGTCAAAAAGGTGCATCATGAATGAGTTTTCTGCATCATTTCACATAAAATGATGCAGAAAACAAGCCTAAGATGAGAAAAAGATGGACGCTAGGGGTGCGCTCTCCCCTTGCCGTCTTCCCCGCCCCGCACCACATAAAAGCCCAGTCTGACGGCACGTCAGACTGGGCTCGAAATCCCGCGCGGGCTTGCCCTCGCCACTATTTGTAATTTGTAATTCCTATTTAAACACATACCCCACCCCTCGCTCCGTGCCGATGAGGGCGGCGTGGGTGCCGAGCTTTTGGCGAAGGCGTTTGATGTGGGTGTCCACGGCGCGGGACTGGGTGGTGTCGGCATAGCCGAAGAGGATGCTCTGGAGCTCGTAGCGATCCTGCACCTTGCCGGGGCGTTCCGCGAGATAGGCGAGGAGCTTGAACTCCGTCGCGGTGAGGTCGAGGGCAACGCCGTCCAGCGAGGCGCGCATGATATTCTTGTCCAGCACCAGCGGGCCGATGCGGACGATGAGTTGGGCGGCGGCATCGTTGAGCCGCGCGAAGAGGTTGCGGACGCGCAGCACCAGCTCTTTCGGGCTGAACGGTTTTGTCAGGTAATCCGCCGCGCCGAGCTTCAGCCCCTCCAGTCTGTCCTCCAGCTGCGCGCGGGCGGTGAGGAAAATGACGGGGATGGCGGCGGTCAGCTCGTCTTGCTGCATGGTGCGGAAAAGCGTCAGCCCGTCCATGCCCGGCAGCATGATATCCAGAATCACGAGGTCGGGGCGCTTCTCGCGGATGTGCGCCAGCCCTGCCGTGCCGTCATTCTCAATGGCGACCTGCCAGCCTTGGCGCGAGAGGTTCCACGCGGTCATCTCCGCGATATCCTCATCGTCCTCTACAATCAGTATATTCATGAGTTCCCCTGCATTGGAACACGGATGAGCGAAAAGCGCAAGCGTGAAATCGTGGCGAATTTGCCATATAGGGGAAAAGCGGCAAATGTGCAGTTTGTTTTTTCTGCGAACGGAATTCTCATTGAACTATGAAGGCAGAATCTTTGAAACACGCCAGTCTTCCCTGACATCCTCTCTTGCGTTCGGGGCGGGGACGTAGTATAATGTCGGCATGAACAGGTTTTTCTTCTTCCTTCTCGCTGTTGTGAGCATGGCTGCGCCGTCCGTGTGGGCGCAGAGCGCGGATTTGGCGGGTGCGTCGGGCGATATGGTGCGCGTGGTGCGCCACCCGGACGGCACGCGCTCGGTTTACCAGCGACAGGTGGGCTGGAAGGGCATGCGCTGTGCCACCTACACCGCCTCCGGCAAGCTCGCGGCGGTGAATGATTACACGGAGGGCAAGTATGGTCAGCTGGTGTCCTGCATTATCTACGACGATAAGAAGAAGAACATTATCTACAAGGTGGCCTACGGCTATGACAGTCGTGCCCGTTTGGTGGAGGAACGCATGTACAACCATCCTGCGGGTAAGCTGGTGCAGCGTGTGATTTACAAGTACGACCGCAACGGCGAGCGTTCCAAACCCGTCATCATCTCGCTCAACACGGGCGGCGGCGCCGTGACGCAGGAAATTGCCCCCACGATGAAGGATGATGTGAACGCCATCAACAAGGAGATGCGCAACCGCGGTCAGCGCCGCTGATACAACGAAAGGAAGTTTTTTGATATGGAATCGTTCTCTTGGCAGGATAAGGATGCCGACGGCAATAAGGTGATATACGAGGCCCGTCACTTCGGCGGCTGGTGGCAGCTCATGGTGGCGCCCAAGGTGGGGCGAGCCCAACGAGATGAGGTGGAATTCACCCCCGCGGATTTCACCGAAGACATTTGGCAGGCCCTGCGCGACCACCTGTGGCGCAAATACCAGCGCCGCCGCGTGTCGTGGGACCTCGTGCAGCACATCGACGATATTCTGGCGGGTAAGGCCGTCAACGAACGCCGCGACCGGAGGAAGAAGTGATGATGACCGAGCAGGAGATGATTTCCTGCCGCGAGCCTGAGCGGCAGCTGGAACGCGCGATTGCCCTCATGCACCGCCTGCGTCAGCCGGACGGCTGCCCCTGGGATGCCGCTCAGACGCATGACTCCATCGTCAGCAATATGCTGGAGGAGTGCTACGAGGCGATTGACGCCATCCGCAGCCGCGACTGGCTGCACCTGCGCGAGGAGCTGGGCGACGTGCTCATGCAGGTGCTGTTCCACGCCGAGATGGCGAGCGAGAACCCCGAGGCAGGTTTTTCTATTACTGATGTGGCGCAGGAGCTCTCCGACAAGCTGGTGCGCCGCCACCCGCACGTGTTCGGGGATGCCGTGGCGAAGGACGCGGAGGGCGTGCTCTCCGTCTGGGATGCCGTGAAGCGCAAGGAGCACGATATCGAAGATAAGCCCTATCTGCACGACTACGGCAAGGGGCTGCCCTCTCTGCTGCGCGCCTACAAGCTCACCAAAAAGGTGGCGAAGGTCGGCTTCGACTGGCCCGACCACGCGGGCGTGGTGGACAAAATCCGCGAGGAGACGCGCGAGGTGGAGGAAACCCTCGCCTACGATGACGCTGATCCGCGCGTGCAGGAAGAACTGGGGGACCTCCTCTTTGTCATCGTGAATCTCTGCCGCCGCCGCAAGGTGGACCCCGAGCTCGCGCTGGATGCCGCCAATCGCAAGTTCGAACGCCGTTTCAACGGCATTGAACGCCGCCTGAAAGAGCAGGGCCTGACGCTCGCCGCCGCCACCGCCGACCAAATGGAACAGGCGTGGCAAGAAGAAAAACACGCCGAACACCCCTAACGATGGCCTTCAGAAAAAACCATGGCCTGCGTTTCCTGATTTGTACATTGTACATTGTACATTGTACATTTATAGCGGGCTGCACCTCAACGGAAAAAGCCCCGGAAAATACCCCCTTGCGCAACCCGATTGCCGCCATGAATATGGAGCAGGCGGCAGAGGACACGGGCAACCCCCTGTTGCCCAACAAGGGCGACCCCGGTGCGGTGAACTACAACGTGTCCACCTCCGAAGAGCTGGAGAAGATTGACAACGGCGCGGAGGGCGAGGTGTTCTTCACTGACCCCGACAACCCTGACAAGGAGATTGAGGGCATCACCGCCGCTTTCGAGAGCCGCCGCAACGGCAACGGCTGGATGAGCGACTTCGGCCGCGCCTTGCGCTTTGCTCACCGCGAAAGTCGTCCGCTCATCATCTGGTTCCACGACTCCGTCATCAGCCCCAAGAGCTCGCAGCTCGGGGAGCAGCTCCTCGATACGCCCAAGTTCAACAACTGGTGCAAGGACCGCGTCGTGCGTGTGAAGCTGGACTCCGGCGCGGCGCTCAAGGACGACAAGTCTCAGGCGCGTTACTCCCGCAATGCCATCGATGGGCTGGCGTTGAAATACGGCCTCAAAAAGCGCCCGGCCATTGCTGTCATCTCCCCTCGCGGCAAGTTTATCGTCGGTGTGGACGGCTACAGCGGCTATCTGCAGGAGGTCGACGATGTGATTCGCCAAGGCGTGGCTCAGAGTGAGACCGACATGGAGAACTACAAGGCCAAGCTGGAGCCCAAGGGCTACCGCACCTGGCACTCTGCAACAGGCAACATGAGCCTGTTTGCCAAACTCCAGCGCTTCGATGAGCAAAAGCAGCTCGTCTACCTCAAGGAGTACGGCGGACGCATCACGAAGACCAAACTCTCCCGCTTCGCTCAGGAGGATATCGACTACATCAAGGAATACCTCGATAAAAAGGCCGCGAAGAAGTATCGTTTATGAGCAAGTCCGATGAGACCAAGGAACGCATCATGCGCGCCGCCGTGCAGCAGTTCACGCTGCTCGGCTACGAGGGCGCGGCGGTGCGCGACATTGCCCGCTCCGCGGGGGTGAACATAGGTCTTATCCGCTACCACTTCGGCAGCAAGGCGGATTTGTACCGCGACACGCTGGCCTATCTCGCCGAACCTTACAACGCCGTCTGTCTTGCCGCCCTGCGCACGGCAAAGGAGCAGGGAAGCGCAGAGGAGATTCTGGTATCGTGGTTGCTCGCCCCCATCACCGATTGGCAGGAGAATGCCGTCGCCGGCGGCGAAGACGTTCTGTGCTTTCTGAATAAGATGGGCTATGAAGCCCCTGAGCTCACGCGCGATGTGTACGAAAGCCACTACTCCTACGCCCAGCAGGAGTGGGAGGATGCGGTGCGCACTTTCTTCCCCAAGATGCAGCGTGCGGACTGGCTCTGGTGCCTCACCTGCCTGCGCGGCATGTACTTCAACATCGTGGCGCACAATGATTTCACGCTCTGGGGCCTGCCCGCCATCCGCGGCAAGGAGGCCGCCATCCGGCGACTTGCGGGCGACATGCTCGCCCTGCTCAAAACATATGCCTGAACCTGAAGCGCTTTGAGCTTGAAATGAACTGCTGTTTGTGATAGAGATACGGATTGAATGGATGCACATGCGGCACAGTGGATAGGCTCTCGCCCCAAGCAGGAAGATGCGTACGGAGTGCGCCATTTTCCCGATGGGTCATTAATCGTTGTCTGCGACGGCATGGGTGGGCATGATCGCGGTGAGCTCGCCTCCGCTACGGCGGTGAAAGCATTCATCGCCTCCTTTGCCGAATCCGTTGCCGTGGGGCGTCTGTCCCTCACACAGTGCCTGCATGAGGCTCTCCTGCAGGCGAACGCCGCGGTCGGTAAGCTGTATGAGGGGACGAATACCTATGGCGGTACGACACTGCTGGGCGTTTTCGCCGGGCGCGGTGTGGTGCGCTGGGTGAGTGTGGGGGATTCCGCATTTTATCTGTGGCGGCAGGGAACCCTGCGCCGCCTGAATGATGACCATTCCATGCGCACCGTGTATGAAAAATTTGTATGTCCCGGCGGCATGACGCGGCGGGAAGCCATGGCGGGCGGACATGTCCTCCGCAGTGCGGTGACCGGAGAGGAGATCCCGCTGATTGATGAGCGTGAACGCCCCTTTCCCCTTCTCCCGGGGGACCGCCTGATTTTGAGTACGGATGGTTTGGAGCCCCTGCTGGAACAAGGCGTGCTGAGCACAGCGGTGCGACGGCTGCTGATGAACCGCAGCGGTAGTCTGGCGGCAGAGCTGGTGCAGGCCTGTGTCGAACGGCGCGATGCCTATGCGGACAACGTGACGGTTGTGACGCTGGATGCATAAAAAACGGCCTGACGCAAGACGTCAGGCCGAGAAATAAACGGGAAGAAGCGCTTACTTCTTAATCTTCAGTGCGGGTTTCGTCACCTTGAGGCCGTCGGTGCTGAGCGTGGCGGCGGGCTTGGTGACCTCCACGGAGGGCTTAGCAGGCGCGGTGGGAGTGGCGGCGTCTTTGGCAGCTTCCACGGCAGCCTTGGCCTCATTCACCTTAGCAGCGGCAGCGTCCTGAGCGGCAGAGGCGGCATCCGTCACCTCCGTCACCTTGGCCTCGGCCGCATCCTTGGCGGCACTCACTTGGTCTTCGACGCCTTGCTTGGCAGCGGCGACGGAGTCCTCCGCATTCTTCTTGGCCTCAGCCAGTTTGTCGGCGGCGGAGGGGCCTTCGGGCTTGGTGACTTCCACGGCGGGCTTGGTCACCTTCACGCCCGTGGCATCGGCCGTCACGGCGGGCTTCTTGATGTTCACTTTGGGCAGGGCTGCGGAAGCGGAAAGGGCACCCGCACCGAGAATGAGAGCGATAAGCAGAGTCTTGTGCATATCCGGAATTCTATGTTAGGGTTAAAGTGACCGCCTGAACGGCGGCGGGATCATTGTACACCCTTTTTCCCCATTTCGCAAGTTGTCTTTTGCCGTGCTTGCCAATGGCGCGTCTATTTGGTATCATGCAGGGCATGAAGTTCCTCATCACCGCCGGTCCCACGCGCGAAGCGCTCGACCCCGCCCGCTATATCACCAACCGTTCCTCCGGCCGCATGGGCTATGCGCTGGCCGGTGCGGCGCGGCACGACGGGCACGAGGTGATTCTCATCTCCGGCCCCACCGCGTTGGATGTGCCCGCAGGGGTGGATTTCATCCACGTGGAAAGCGCACAGGAGATGTATGAGGCCGTGCGCGACATGGTGAAATATGCGGATGTGGCCATCCTCTGCGCTGCCGTGGCGGACTACCGCCCCGTGGCGTACAGCGAGCAGAAAATCAAGAAGGACGGCGACCGCCTCATCATCGAGCTGGAGCGCACGCCCGACATCCTCGGCAGCATGCGCGACGTCTTCGGCTTCACCGGCACGCTCATCGGCTTTGCCGCCGAGACGCAGCATGTGGAGGATTATGCCCGCGGCAAGCTGGAGCGCAAGAAGTGCGACTTCATCGTGGCGAACGATGTGTCCCGCACGGATATCGGCTTCGACACCCGCGAGAACGAGGTGGCCCTCGTGTTCCCCGACCATACGGAATACTTGGAGAAGGACACGAAGGAGCATATCGCCATGCACATCATCGAACACGCCACCATCATCCGCCGATGACCGTCACCATGGAAATGCTCGGCTGGGGTGAGGATTTCGCCGCCGCCTACGCCGCCCTCGGGCACCCCGAGTGGTATCCTGCCCGCATCATCCGCGAGACGAAAATCAATTTCACCGTGATTGCCAAGGGCAAAGGCGACCACGAAGTCGTGCTCTCGGGCAAGGTGTGGCACGAGGCCGTTTCCGATGCCGACCTGCCGACCGTGGGCGACTGGGTGGTCGTGGACCCCGGCGAGGGCAAGGACCTCCCCGTTATCCGCGCCATGCTGCCCCGCCGCAACCGCTTTTCCCGCAAGGCCCCCGGGCGCTCCTGCGCGGAGCAGGTCATCGGCGCCAATGTGGACATGGTGGTTGTCATCACCGATGCAGGGGAGGACTATAACCTGCGCCGCATGGAACGCTACATGACCCTCATCCGCAAGAGCGGTGCGCAGCCCGTGGTGCTCGTCAACAAGGAGGACGAAGCCGATGCCGAGACCATGCAGCGCATCCTCGCTGAAATCCGTGCGCTGGGCGAGGGAATCGAGGTGTACCCCATTGCCGCGCAGTGGAAGAAGGGCTACCCCAAGTATCTCCGCCGCGTGCCGAAGGGCAAGACCATCACCGTGGTCGGCTCCTCGGGCGTGGGCAAGAGCACCTTCGTGAACTCCCTGTTGGGTGATGAATGGCTGGAGACGGGCCATGTGAACGCCGTGACGGGCAAGGGGCGCCACACGACGGTGGCTCGCGAGCTCGTGGTGCTGCCCGGCGGCGGCGTGCTCATCGACAACCCCGGCATCCGCGAAATCCACATGTGGACGGACGCCGCCACCCTGCGCGCGGAGTTCAGCGACCTTTCCGAGCTCGCCTCCCAATGCCGTTTTGCGGACTGCTCCCACCGCAAGGATGCCGGCTGCGCCATCCGCGCCGCCTTGGAAAACGGCACCCTCTCCGCCGAACGCTACGAGCACTTCCTGAACCTTGATGCCGAGATTGCCGAGCTCGAACGCCGCAATGAAAAGCGTCAGATGACGCTGGAGCGCGTCAACAAGCGTGAAAAGCGCCATGTCCTCCGCAACCGCAACGACCGCGAAGAACACATGCGGGATTTGCACCCCAACCGCCGGCATTAAGATTGCTCCCCGGGAAAGGAAAAAGCCGATTCGGGAGGACTCCGAATCGGCTTTTCGGTGCTGAAAGGGCAATCAGGCCATTGAGGCTAAATCCGCCTTGTGAATCATCTCGGCCTCCTGCTTGACGCGGACCTGAAGGTCGGCCAGCGCGTTCATGTAGTAGATGTAGGCATCGTAGGGAGAGGGGTAGGGGGTGAACCCGTTGCTCTTCTCCATGTAGTGGAAGTGGTCGGCGCTCTGGAGCTTGCGCCAGACGTGAATCATGTCGCGGTCCTCGCTGGCCTTGACCGGCTTCTCCAGCGCGTAAATCTTCTTGATGGCCTCCTGCTGCATGACATTGCCGTTCCAATGCGTGGTGGTGCCGAAGGTGGAGCAGGTGAGGGGATTGGGGCAGTCCAGCGTGCCCGTGGAGGGCAGGGTGCGGACGGCTTCCGTGGGCGTGAGGAAGGTGTGGCCGTTGAACACACAGGTGCGGATGAGCGTGCGCCAGAACTCAAACACGCCCGTGGTGTCGGGCTGGCGTTCGCCCAGCGTCTCGTAGTCCATGGAGATGTTGATGACCTGCCCCTCCTGCTGCCCCAGCCAGTCGGCGTAGGTGTAGGGGGAGAGGGGGTACTCGCTCCAGCTCGGGTCCACGCGGCGGTTGGCGAGGTCGTTGGACATGTGGCGGTTCTGGAGCAGGGTCTTGGTCTTGGCAATGAGCGGGGCACACATCACGTTGTTGACGTGCATGTTGCTCATCATGCGGCCGTTGCTCGCCGCCATGATGCCCTCGAAGCCCATATCGTAGGCCTGCGCAGCAATGGCGTTGGAGTAGAGCATGCCTGTGTTCCACAGCACCGTGGGCCGTTGCCCGAAGAGTTTTTCGATGAGGTCGCCGTGCTCCTCCACCTGCTCGGCAAACTCCGCGGGGCTGTAGAGCGAGGCGAGGGAGGCGTAGTACGGCATGGCGAGGAACTCCACACAGCCTGTCTCCGCCAGCTCGCGGAAGGAGGCAATGAGGTCGGGGCGGTGGTAGTGCGCCTGCTCGAGAATCACGCCCGAGAGCGCGAGCGCGAACTTAAACTTATGGTCAGTGAGCTCGATGAGCTGCTTCATCATGCGGTTGGCGGGCAGGTAGCAACGCTCCGCTACCTCGCTGAGCACACGGCCGTTGAGGTGGTCGTCCTCGTAGAAGGCGTGCTCGCCGATTTTGAAGAAGTCGTAGGGTATCAGTCGGTTGGGCTGATGCGCGTGAAAGGTGAGAGTAATATTCATCTGAGGGTCGTGGGGTGTACGTTTTTACCAACCGAGCACGTGGTGATAGACGCGAATCATCTTATCCGCGGCAGTCTCCCAGCTGGAGTTCCTGATGTCCTGCGCACTCTGCTCGGCGACGCGCTTGTAGAGCTCTTCGTCCGTGATGAGGTCGATGATGTGCTTGGCCATCATGTCCACATCCCAGAAGTCCGCCTTCAGTGCGCCCTTCATCACCTCGGCCACGCCGCTCTGCTTGGAGATGACGGCGGGGATGTTGAACTGCGCGGCTTCTAGCGCGGAGAGGCCGAAGGGCTCGGAGACGGAGGGCATGCAGTACACGTCTGTCATGGAGAGCAGCTCGTTCACCTTCTGCTTGTTCAGGAAGCCCGTGAAGTGGAACTTGTCGCCCACGCCGTGGAAGGCCCCTGTCTCGATGAGCTGGCGGAGCTTTTCGCCCGTGCCGGCCATCACGAAGCGCACGTTGTCCGTCTGCTCCAGCACCTTGGCGGCAATTTGCAGGAAGAACTCCGGCCCCTTCTGCGCCGTGAGACGGCCGAGGAAGAGAACAAGTTTTTCGGGGAATTTCTTCTTGCTGTGGAAGACGTGCACGGGGTCGGCACCGTTGTGCACGGGGAAAATCTTGGCGGGGTCGATGCCGTAGTGCCCCGCGGCGACGAGGCCCGTGTACTTGGAGACGGGAATGACCGCGTCCGCCTGTTCCATGCCGTACTTCTCGATGTCGTAAATCCAGCCGCGGGCATCCGCGCCCGCGCGGTCGAACTGAGAGGCGTGCAGATGCACCACGAGAGGCTTGCCCGTGGCCTTCTTCACCTCCACGCCCGCGAGGTAGGTCATCCAGTCGTGTGCGTGTACCACATCGAAGTCGTAGCTGCGGGCCATGACGGCGCAGATTTTGGAGAACTCAATCACTTTGCGCGCGAGGTCACCCGCGTACAGGTCCTCCTTGCCGGAGAAGAGGGCCAGATCCGCCTCGTGCACCTTGCTGAAGAGCAGCTTGCCCTCCTTGGTGAAGGTGATGTGCCCGGGCGTGCCCTCGCAGCAGGCGTAGGGGTCGAGGTTGACGGGGGCTTTGCCCACCACGGAAAAGCTTTCGTAGGTGTAGCCCTCTTCCATGGTCTGCAGGTTGGCGTGTTCCAAGTTGTTCAGGCCCTTGAGCGTGAATCCCTCATACACGGCGGCAGGGTCGGCCTTCGGTACAATGACGGAGAGGTCTACCTTGGACGACAGTGCGCGGGAGATGCCCATGCACGCCACGCCCAGTCCGCCGTTAATCAACGGCGGGAACTCCCAGCCTAATTCCAAAACTTTGATTCTTCTGTTACTCATAAAATGGTCGGTGTCGCAGTAGGAACACGGGCGTTATCCACACACCCCAGTTTCCCCTTTATTAAAGCGCAAGGAAAGTGACTTGTCGAGCTTAAAGTCTGTTCAAACGATGACAAAAACGCCGTTTACGGACTCTTCTTCACACAAAGACGGACTTTTCACTCGCTTGTCTTTCAAGGATGTGGTACGATTCCCCCATCTGTTCCTGCTATGAAGAAAGCCCTCTTCCTCCTCTCCTTCCTGTCCCTGTTCAGTCCTGCGCTGCCGACGGCTTCGGCGGCACCTCAGGCGCCGAGCTCCGCGGCGAACGCCGCCGAAAGCGATGTCGTCAGCGTGCAAGGCGATGTGCGTAGTATCGATGCGCGAACCTGCACCTTCGCCTTCTCGGAGCCCATGGTGGCACCGGAGCAGGTGGGGCAGCCCGCGGCGGACGGTCTCCTTTCCGTCTCTCCTCAGAAAACCATGGAGACGACGTGGCTGTCCACCTCCGTGCTGCAGGTGAAGGTGACCGAGATGCAGCCGCTCGACATCCTGCGTGTGCGCCTGAATCACGAATCGCTGCGCTCTCTTGCGGGGCATGCCGTGAGCCCTGCCGAAGTGGTGTTGCCGGAACATTATGACAGCTATATGCTCTACCGCGCCTGGTGTGTGGAGCCCGGTCAGCCGATTCTCTTTTCCGCGAACGAGCCGCGCTATGACGCCGCCGTTGCGGAAGCGGTGAAGGGAGCCTACTACCGCGTGACGGAGCGGGATGATGAGGACGATGAGGACGCTGTTCGGGTGACGCGCGTGCCCGCCTCGGTGCGTCCCGCCATGGTGGCGGATGCGCTGCGGGATTGGAAAGCCTACGAGCAGGCAACGGGCTACGAAGTGAGCGAAGAGGACCGCAAGGCTTTTGAATCGCGCCCCGGGAATGAGGTGTTGCCCTTCATCTGGTGTGCCGAACCCTACGACGGGGTGCCCGTGAAGCGCAGCATCGAGTTCATGCTGCCCGGACTCGGGGACTTTGATGCCGAGACGGGGGCGTATAAAGATGAGAACGTCTCGCGCGTGGATAACGATGAATTCGCCTACATGCTCTCCAACGAACGCACGGGCGAGGGGGAATACCGCGTGAAGCTCGCGTTCACCCGGCCTCTGCCCGCGGAACAGGTGCCCGCCCTCATGGCGGAGCTGCCGTGGGAGTTCCTCTCCTGCCGCAAGGATGAGACGGATGTTTCCTTGGTGCGCGGTGAGGACGGCGTGTGCCGCGGGGCGTCCTCCTTCAGCAGCGTGGAAGTCACCCCGCTGATTGAGGAGACGATGGCGGGCAAGACCGCCGTCAGGGTGTCGGATGAGGCGACGGCGGAGGGTGTGTCGGAGCTTTATTTCCGCGCTAAGGTGACGGGCGACCGCGTGCGCCTGAGCATGAACCGCCCCTTCACCTCCGTGTTCGGCGATACCTTGTCGGAGAATGACCTGAAGCACTACGGCAATCAGGACCGCGATTACACCGTGCTGGCCCCGCGCCGCCCGCGCATCGCCACCGATTTGCTGAACAACACCATGGATACTGCGGGCTCGGGCGTGCTGCGCTGCCGCTACAACAGCCTGCAGAACATGCACATCACCATTCACCGCGTGGAGGCGAACAGCCCGCAGGCGGCGATTCTGCTCGGCAAGTATCTGCACCACTACAGCCCCGCGACGGAGAATTACCGCTTCACTTGGGACGGCCGCTATAACACGGAGCCTTCCGCTCTCCCCGAAGAGCTGTGGGCGCTGCTGCCGCATGAGGCTAAGACGATTGAGCTGCCCGAGGATACGGGCGAGACGGAGGTGAACCTCAAGGAGCTGTTCGGCGCCGAGACGCAGGGCATGTTCTTCATCGACGCGGGCGGCACCACCCACCCCGAGTGGCAGAAGGACGGCCACGTGGCGAATCAGGGCTTGGTGCAGCTCACCAATCTGGGGCTCATGTGGAAGCTCAGCGGGCATTCGCTCTTTGCCTGTGCCTACCACCTGTCGGACGGCAAACCCGTACCCGCCGCAGAGCTGCGTCTGCTGGATGCCGAGGGTAAGTGTCTGGCGACCATTGCCGTGAAGGATGGCTTGGCACAGCTGCCGCTGCCTGAGAACGTGGCTTTCCTGCAACTGGCGGAAGGCGACGACTGCTACACCACCACCGCCGCCGCGCGCGACTGCGATATCTCCGAGGAGTACGATGAGGGCGCCACTCCGCAGGAGCGTCGTCTGCTCGACGAGATGCCGCACCCGCAACTCTTCCTCTTCTCCGACCGCGGGCTCTACCGCCCCGGCGAGACCGCCCACATCAAGGGCATGCTGCGTTTTGTGACGGGTAACACCCTCAGCAACCCCGGGCTGGAGTCCGTGCAACTCACGATAGAGCAGGGGGAAGAAGAGCAAATCGTGACCGTGACACCTGCGGATGACGGCTCCTTCTCCGCTGATATCCCCCTGAAGAACGCCGGAACCTGTGAGGTGAAGGCGGTCTGCACGGTGAAGGGGGATGCCGACAAGACGTCGCCTGATATTGCCTATCTCGTGGCCAACAAGGTGTCCGAACCCACCGATGAGGACGATTACTCCTCCCTTTCCCGCCGTCTCTGGGATACCGTGGAATACAACCGCCTCGAGAGACTGTACCTGACGGTCTCCGACTTCCGCCGCAATGCCTTCGAGGTCAGGACGGGGATGGAGATGCTGCCCGAGACGCACGCCGTCCGTGTGACAACGGATGCCGTGAACCTGACGGGTGCTCCCGTGGCGGAGGGGATGGTGGAGTGGCGTCTGCGGGCGGATGCCCAGTTTTTCTGCCCCGAGGCTTTCCCCGGCTATGTCTTCGGCGATTGCCGCGATAACGACACGATGGAAGTCTACTATGATGTCTACTACGGTGACGCAGATTCCCCGCGTTCGCGCCGGGTGCAGACCCGCGAGGCCGTGACGGATGAGCAGGGTCATGCTGCCGTGACCTTCGGGCTGGAGGCGGATGCCTATCCCGCTCCCGTGGAGCTGGGGACTACGGCGAGCGTGACGGACGGCAACGAGCAGACGATTAAGAACAGCACGTCGCTGGTCTACCACCCCTGCTCGGTGTATGCGGGTATCAGCCGCGAGGAGAGCATCTGCCAAGCGGGCACACCCCTGCGTCTCAAGCTGGTGGCAGTCGGCAAGGACGGGGAAGCCTATCACGGCTCGCCCCTGTCGGCGACGATGACTGTCACCCGCAAGGTAGCACACAATTACCGCTACGGCGCCCAGGCTCGCACCGATGTGCACAGCAGCACGGAGGTGCTGCCCGTGGAGAAGCGTGCCGTCGTCCTGATGGGGGCGGTGCAGGAGCTGACCGTCGCCACCAAGGAGGCGGGTGAATACACCGTGGAGCTGGAGGGCAAGGACCCCGAAGGCAACACCTTCCGCAGCGCCGTGACCTACTACGTCTGGGGCAGTGATGTCTCCCCCTGGGTGGTGGAGAGCGGCACGGGCATGCGCGTCGTGACGTCTCCCAAGGCATACAAGCCCGGAGACACGGCGAAGGTGCTCGTCATGACGCCCGTGGACGGCGAGGTACTCCTCACGCTGGAACGCGGCGGTGTGCTGCGCCACTACCGCCGCTCCGTGACCGTGGCGAATCCCGTGGTGGAGATTCCCGTGGAGGACGAGGACGCGCCGGAGGTCTACGTCTCCGCCTTCCTGGTGCAGACGGGCGAGAAAAACCGCGCCGCCAACGGCATGCCGTTGCAGAAGCTCGGCTGCGCCAAGCTGCATGTGGTTCCCGTGCGCCAGACCCTTTCCGTGGAGCTCGAAACGCCGAGCGAGACCCAGCGACCGGGGCAGGAGGGTACCGTGGGCGGCATCGTGCGCGATGCGGACGGCAAGCCCGTGGCGAATGCTTCCGTCACGCTCTATGCGGAGGATGAGGGCGTGTTGCAGGTGAAGGGCTATCATTTGCCCGACCCCATGTCCGTGTTCATGGCGAACCGCGAGCACGGCGTGCGTTCCTACTCCTCTCTCAACCAGCTGCTGGGCGAAGACCTCGCCAAGCGCGACTTCGGCAACAAGGGTGTCTTTATCGGCGGCGGTGATGATGATGAAGGGGATGATGACGATGCGCCCGCCGGGCGCGTGCGCTCGGATTTCGCGCCCTGCGCCCTGTGGCTCGCCGACCTCCGCACGGATGAGAACGGCCGTTTCACCGCCACCTTCCGCCACCCCGACACGCTCACGCGCTACCGCCTGATGGCCGTGTGTGCGGCGGATGCGGACAAGTTCGGCAAGGCACAGGCGGCATACAAGGTGGATACGCCCGTGCGCGTGGAGCCCTCCGCGCCGCTGACCGCCACCGTGGGCGATGAGCTGGAGCTGCCTGCGACCATCAGCATGAACCCCGCCGAGCTGCCCGCCGAGGCGCAGGGGCAGTCGCTGACGTGGAATGTGATGCTCAGCGGCACCCCCAACGCCGCGCTGCCGCAGGCGGTGCAGACCGTGACTCTCAACGGCGCGGCTCCCCGCACTGTGATGCACCCCGTCACGCTCACGAGCGCGGGCGATTGCAAGTTGACGTGGCGCGTGCAGGGCACGGGAGTCACCGCCAAGGAAGGGGATGCCGCCGCCTTCAGCTTCACCGTGCGCCCGCCCATGCCCTTCCTGCGCGAGGCGGTGTGCAGCGTGATTGAACCCGGCAAGAGCGCCAAGCCCGCCGACTGGTTCCGCGGGGCTTTTGCCGCCGACACCACGGCGGAACTGACCTTCTCCACCAGCCCGCTTGCGGGCGTGGCGGACGGCGTGCGCTACCTCATCACCTATCCCCATGGCTGTGTGGAGCAGCTCAGCTCCGCCATGCTGCCGTGGGCCTTCCGCAAGGAGTTGGAGCAGGCCGTCGGTCTGCGCTACCCCGAGGGCAAGGACGCCGGGGCCGTGGTGCAGGAGACCACCAAGCGCATCATGGCTCGCTGGCTGCCGAGCGGCTTCTTTGCCTACTGGACGGGCGGCAATGCCAACCGCAATTTCACGCCCTATGTGGCGCTGGTGCTCCAATCGTGTGAGAATGCTCAGACGCCGGATGTGCGTTTCAAGCTCCGTCAGACGGACAAGGCGCTGAAAGAGGAGTTGCTGGAGGAGGCGGATGCCAACCTCGTCGGTCTCTACTATCTTGCCGTGCGCCAAGCTGCTGATGCCGCCTTCCTGAAAGACGTCATCGCCAAGCGCGTGAAGCCGAATGAGAGCGAGCTTTGGCTGCTCGCCGCCACGGCGGAGCTGCTGAAGGAGCCCGCTCTCGCCAAGGAGCTGGTTGCCAAGGCTCGCAAGGCCAAGGGCACGGGCACCTTCCGCTATGGTCTGCCTTCCGCCATGGCGGCGGAGACGCTGTGGGCGGTCATCGCTGCGCCCGAAGACCCCGCCACTGTGCGCCAACTGCGCCTGTATGTGGAATCCGTCGCGCAGAACCGCCCGACGACGTGGGAGAGCGGCTGGATGTGTCTCATCATTCACGAGTATCTGAAAAACGCGCAGCTTGCCGACCGCACGGCCACCCTCAACGGGCAGGAGCTGAGCATGAGCAAGCCGCTGCATCTCAGCGTCCGTGCAGGTGACAAGTCTGCATACAAGGCGGCGGGCAACCCTGTCTATGTCAGTGGCACGGTGGAGGGTTATCAGGCCAAGCCCCAGCCCGAAAAGATGGTGGACAAGGGCTTCGCTGTCACCCGCCGCTATGAGAAGCTGAACCCCGACGGCACATGGACGCCCACGGGCACCTTCCGCGTGGGGGATGTGGTGCGCGTGACCATCACCGCCAAGCACACGGACGGGCTGCCCGCCGTTTACATGGCGCTGGAAGACCGCTTGCCCGCTGCCTTCGAGGCGGTGAATCCCGAACTGACCTCCCAAGCTCTGCCTGAGGATATTCGCACGGATGAAAGCAACTGGCTCTGCTCCGGCTTCATCAACAACCGCGAGTATCTCAAGGACTGCGTGCGCTTCTACGTCACCCGCTGGGGCGAGGGCGACCTCACTGCCCGCTACATTGCCCGCGTGGTGAAGAGCGGCAAGGTGACGGCTCCCGCCGCCAAGGCCGAGCTGATGTACCGCCCGCAGGTCTACGGACTCGCCATCCCGCAGCATTTCACCATTCTTCCTCGTTGACGAGGAAGAATGGTGGAAGTACAATGTACAATGTACAAAGTACAAATCAGGAGGCGTTGCCAAGCTTCGTTGCTTGTCCTTGCGCTCTTGTGCATGGCGGGTGCGGTGGTGTATGGGGTGGTGCCGTGGTGTTGGAGCTGCCCGATGCCGGAGGTGCTGCCGAATCGGGCGGTGAGGGATAGGAATGGTGTGCTGCTCTCGCTGGTGGCGGGGGCGGACCACTACCGCCAACAGCCCTTGCCGAAGGATGCCGAGCTGCCGCCCGCGCTGGTGCGGGCTCTTGTGGCGGCTGAGGACAGGCGTTTCTTTTACCACGGCGGTGTGGACCCGCTGGCCTTGGTGCGCGCGGCACGGGATAAGCTGACGGGCGGTCCCCGTTCGGGCGGTTCCACCATCACCATGCAGCTGGCCAAGATGCTCTGCGGCAACCGAGAGCGCTCTGCCCGCGCCAAGGTGCAGGAAATTTTTCTCGCGCGCCAATTGGAGATGCGGTTAAGTAAAGAAGAAATTCTGCGTGCCTACCTCGACCGCGCGGACTTCGGCAATCTCTGCCGCGGGGCGGAGACGGCCGCAGCGTTCTACTACGGCAAACCCGCCGCCTCGCTTACCGAAGAGGAAGCCGCCTTGCTGGTGGGGCTCGTGCAGGCTCCGAGCCGTCTCAATCCACTGCGTCACCCGAAGGACGCCCTGCGCCGCCGCAACCTCATCCTTGCCCGCATGGGGCAGGGGGCCGAAGCTCAGGAGAAGCCGCTGACTGCCGCCGCACACCCGCTCACGCTGGCGTCTTCCCTGCGCCATGAACCCGGTCAGCTCACGCTCGATGCCGCCTTGCAGGAGCGATGCCGCCGCATCGCAAAGGAGGAGGTGGAGAAACAGCGCACCCACCACATGACCCAGGCCGCCGTGCTGGTGCTCGATAACCGCAGCGGCGATGTGCTGGCCGCCGTGGGCGCCGCTTTGCCGCACAGCGAGCACGGCGGCCAGCTGGACGGCACGCGCATGCCGCGCTCGGCGGGTTCCACCCTCAAACCTTTCGTGTATCTCCTGAGCTTTGAGCACGGGCTCTGGGCGGGCTCCGTGCTGGCGGATGTACCGACTCTCTACCGCAGCCCCGACGGCATCCAAGCCCCCACGGACTACAACGGGCACTACCGCGGTCCCATCACCGTGCGCGAAGCCTTGGCGTGCTCTCAGAATGTGCCCGCCATGGAAGCCCTCAACGACCACGGCGGCGTGCCCGCCTTTCTGGAGCTGATGCAGCGGCTCGGCATGCACCCGGCGGAGGATGCCGGGCATTACGGGCTGGGGCTGGCCATCGGCAACGCGCATGTCACCTTGGCGGAGCTGGTGCGTGCCTACGCCTGTCTCGCGCGCGGCGGTTCGCTGCCTGAGGTCTACACCCGTCTGCCGCATGGGGAGACGGAGGGTGAAGGAGAAAAAATCTTTACGCCCGAGATGTGCTATGTGATTTCCGACATCCTGAGCGACAGAAGTGCCCGTGCCGCCGCCTTCGGGAGCGCCCGCCACATGCGTTTCCCCTTCCGCGTGGCCTGCAAGACGGGCACTTCCTCGGACTTCCGCGACAACTGGTGCATCGGCTACACGGCGGATTACACCGTCGGCGTGTGGGCGGGCAATTTCGACAACAGCTCCATGCATCAGGTGTCGGGGCTGAGCGGGGCGGGTCCCCTTTTCCACCGCGTGATGGAAGCCCTCTACGAACAGGACGAGAACGGCATGCCGCGCATGGGCCGCCGCCCCGGCTTCCCCGTGCGCCCCGCCGCCCTGCAGGAGGCGGAGATTGACACGCGCACGGGGCTGCTCCCCGCGCCCATGACCCCGCCCGAATGCCGCCGCCGCGAGCTGGGGCTCCCCGCGCAACTGCCAACGACATCAGGGCGTTATGATGCCCAAGGGCGTGCGCTGCTGGATGCCCGCTATGCGGACTGGCTGGCGGAGTCGGGGAAAAAACACCTCTTCGCCGTCAACGAAACGGAGGACGGCGGGCGCTACCCCACTATCCTCATCCCCGCGCACGGCACCACGCTGGTGCTTGACCCCACGCTGCCGCAGGACGGCTCGCTGGCGGAGCTGCGCAGTACTCTGCCGCCCGTCGTTTCCGAATGGACCTGCCGCACCCTCCCCCTCATCCGCCGCAACGGCACGTGGTACGCCGAGCTCCGCCCCGGCACCCACACGCTCGAGGTGCGTGACACGAAGACGGGGCGGCGGGCTCAGGCGACCTTCACGGTGGAAAACCGGTGAATGCAGCCTTTTTCTCTGCTTGCGTTCCGTCTTGGTTAGGTGTACAAGAGATATGTTATGAACAGCAACCCTGCATTTGTTTTCGCTATTCCGACCCACACCGTGTTCGGTGCGGGTGCCCTCAAATCCCTGCATGAACAGGCGCTGCCCGGCAAGAAGGCGCTCATCGTCATCTCCAACGGCAAATCCACCCGCGCCAACGGCTACCTCGACCGCACGGCGAAGGAGCTGGAGCAGGCGGGCGTGAGCTACGAGGTCTTTGACAAGGTGGAGGCCAATCCTCTGAAATCCACCGTGATGGCGGGTGCCGCCGCCGCGCGTGCCATGGGCGCGGATTTCCTGCTGGCTCTCGGCGGCGGTTCCGTGATGGACTGCACCAAGGGCATCGCCCTGATGAGCACGAACGAGGGCGACCTCTGGGACTACGTCCTCTTCGGCACGGGCGGCAAGAAGCCCGCGGCACATGCCCCTCTCCCCATCGTGGCCGTAACGACGACGGCGGGCACTGGCTCCGAGACGGACGGCGGCGGTGTCATCACCAACCCCGAGACGAACGAAAAGACGGCCATTTTTGCGGGCTCTCAGCTCTTCCCCCGCCTTGCCATCGTCGACCCCGAGCTCATGTGCTCCGTGCCGCCCAAGTTCACCGCTTTCCAAGGCTTCGATGCCCTCTTCCACAGCACGGAGGGCTACATCTCCAAGAACGCCAACTTCATGAGCGACCTCGTGTCCCTCGGCGCCATCGAGCATGTGGGCCGTCATCTCGCCGCCGCCGTGGCGAACGGCAACGACCTTTCCGCCCGCGAGCACACCGCCTTCGGTAACTGGCTCTCGGGCCTCCAGATGTGCGTCGGCTCCTGCACCTCCGAGCACTCGCTGGAGCACGCGCTCTCCGCCTACCATCAGGAGCTGCCGCACGGGGCAGGGCTCATCATGATTTCCAAGGCCTACTACTCCCACTTCATCTCCAAGGGCTGCTGCCCGGAGCGCTTCATCCGCATGGCGCAGGCCCTCGGCATGGCGGAGGCGAGCAAGCCCGAGGATTTCATCACCGCCCTCGTCGCGCTTCAGGAAGCCTGCGGCGTGGCTCACCTGAAGATGAGCGACTACGGCATCACGCCTGATGAATTCCCCGCCATGGCGCAGAACGCTGTGGATTGCATGAGCTTCCTCTTCCCGCACGACCCCTGCGAGCTGAGCATCGAGGATATGGTGAAAATTTACACCGAATCCTACGCCTAAAACGCGCCCGCTTGGGCATACAGACACAAAAAGCCGCCGTCCCGCCTGCTGCAAGCCGCGATTTGCCCTTGCCGCGCGGGGCGGCGCGTGGTAGAATCCGCGCGTTATGTTCTACATTACAACCGCCATTGATTACACCAACGGAGCGCCCCACATCGGGCATGCATACGAAAAAGTCCTCGCGGACGTGCTGGCTCGTTGGCACCGAATGTGCGGGGAGGACGTGTACTTCCTCACGGGTGTGGACCAGCACGGGCAGAAGGTGCAGCAGAAGGCCGAAGCTGCGGGCGTG
This sequence comes from uncultured Verrucomicrobiales bacterium, assembly GCA_937893015.1. Lineage (GTDB taxonomy): Bacteria > Verrucomicrobiota > Verrucomicrobiia > Verrucomicrobiales > Akkermansiaceae > Akkermansia. The sequence goes on from CALBJX010000020.1 coordinate 35,397, forward strand.
GAGCCCGAGGAGTACGCCAACGCCGTGATGCAGAAGTTCATCGCGCTTTGGGACCGCCTCGGCCTGCAGTATGACGGCTGGGCTGCCACCTCCGACAAGCGCCACGTCGCCTGTGTGCAGAAGATTTTGGCGAACCTCAAGGAAAAGGGATGCCTGTATAAGAAGGCCTACAAGGGCTTTTATTCCGTGCGCCAAGAGCAGTTCCTGACCGACAAGGAGCGCAACGAAGAAGGCGTGTTCGGCCCGGAATGGGGCGAAGTCGTGGAGCTGGAGGAGGAAAACTGGTACTTCAACCTCAGTCAGCACATTGCGTGGCTGCGTGAGTTCATCACCACGCACCCCGAGAGCGTGACCCCTGAGTTCCGCCGCCAAAACCTCCTCAATGCCATCGAGCGTGCGGAGGGGGTGGACCTCTGCATCTCCCGCCCGAAGAACCGCCTTGCCTGGGGCATTCCGCTGCCCTTTGACCCGGACTTCGTGACCTATGTGTGGTTCGATGCGCTGGTGAACTACATCTCCTTTGCCGGCTACCTCTCCGACGGCGACCCGACCTTGCCGGAGTTCGGCAAGCTGTGGCCCGCCGCGTGTGAGGTCATCGGCAAGGATATTCTGGTGCCCGCTCACGGCGTGTACTGGTACTGCATGCTGCACGCCATGGGCTTCTCTGATGACGAGATGCCCAAGCTGCTGGTGCACGGCTGGCTCAACATCAAGGGCGAGAAGATGTCGAAATCCCTCGGCAACATCGTGGACCCGAACGACCTCTGCGATGCTTTCGGCGCGGAAGCCCTGCGCTACTATCTGGTGCGCGACACCAAGACGGGTTACGACAGCGACTATGACCCCGAGCGCCTGAAGATGATTTACAACACCGAGCTCGCCAACGACCTCGGCAACCTCTGCAACCGCTCGCTCAACATGTGCAAGAGCTACTGCGGCAGCGTGGTGCACCACGGCGAGGGGGACGACGAGCTGTCCGCCGCGCTGCGTGCAAGCCTTGCGGAGACGGAAGCGACCTTTGCCGCCTGCATGAACGCCTACAACACGGCGGACGCCCTCGGCGCACTCAACACGCACATCAAGCAGTGCAACGCTTACATCGAGCAGACCAAGCCCTTCATGATGGCCAAGGACGAGACGCAGACCAACGAGCTGCACCGCGTGCTCTTCCACCTGCTGGAGAGCTGCGCACACATCGCCTACCTGATGGGCTGCGTGCTGCCGCAGGCCTCCGCCCGCATGCTGGAGCAGCTGCAGGTGAACGCAGAGGCTCTTACGCCGCAGACCCTCGCATGGGGCCTTCTGCCCGATGGACACAGCGTGCAGGCCCCCACGCCCGTGTTCCCCCGCATCATGTCGGAGGAAGAGAAGGCGAAGGCTGCCGAACGCGCCGCCAAGGCCGCAGCCAAAGCCGCCCGCAAGGCCGCGCAGCAGGGCTGATGCTATTCAAAATATCTGACAGCCCCGGTACCATTGTGGTGCCGGGGCTGTTTTTTTGCAGGAGTAGTAGGCTCTCGCTTAATACGGAGCCAGAATAAAGCGCCATGATAATTTATCCTCAGCTCGCGATGTAAGGGCCATGCACAAACGGGTGGCAACGCGTAGTCCATAGCAGAATACGAGCAGTATCAGCATGACCAGTGGGATATTGAAAGGAAAGAGCGGTGCCAGCCACATTTGTAGAGGCTTAGAGATAGGTCCTATACCGATGTAGCTTTCCAAAGAAAGGGCTGCGACGGAAGCAAAAATCGGTGTGGCTATTCGTCGGACACGAGAGGAAGCCCCCATGTCATCCCATGCTGTTGCAGAAACATTGAGCAGGAGAATCGCACATAATAAGATAATCGGCGATATGAAACCGAGCTCTGATGGCATGCACTCTTTTTGGTAGAAAAAGCGAAAGATCATTTCTCCGGCAATACCAAGAATCGACGGAATGAGTAAAAAGTGGCGGGCTCGTGTAGACAAAGGAAACTTCTCCTTCATCTCGTACCACAGGGCTCCGCTGAGGAAAAAGAGGAAGAAGAGGTGCCATTTGGTATAGGTGGCCCCGTAAAGATTAAGATTAAGGCTGCAATGCCACATCGATATAAAAAACACCAGATAGGTGGCGGAACAGAGCAGCAGGACGGATAGCAGATGGCGCTCGCAATACTTTTTGATGAAATAGAAAGCGAGGTAGAAGAGCACAATACACTGCACAAACCAAATGCCGGGAATGATAAACGCATGTTCGGCACTGAAGTGCTCCAGAAAACCGATCACCATGATAGGGAAAAGTAAACGCCCGATGCGCTTTTGAATCCATGACTTGAAGGAACCGATGGGAGTACTGTTGAGCGTGTAGCCGCTCAAAAAGAAAAATAAAGCACAACCCAACGCTCCGCCTGTTGCGAGAATACTGTATGTGCCATATGAAGGATGCATGCGGTGATTGAGAATCAGCAGCACAGCGAAAGCTTTGATGATATCGATAGAGAGAAGCCTCTGTTTCTTTGGTAAATCGGCGGACATGGACAAATTGGCTGGAAAAATGCGCGGGCAGTATATAGTACTTCTACTACTATAGCAAGTCTAAACAGCATAACTGATTTGTTTTGATGGTTTTAGACGAGAGCAGGGGAGCGCGATCACAAGAAAATGGAGCTTTCCTCGGTTTGTTTATCTTTTGAATGAGAGTGTTTATGGAGTCTACAGTAGTAGAAGAGCTGTAGGGCAGATGAGCCTTGATTGTGTGGAGGTAAAGAAGATTGTTGTATCGTCGCAGCGTTCGCATGAGGGTATGTACAAAGGAGTCGGGAGAGGGGTGGGGATGATGCACACAGGCAAGGCCGCGCAGTAGGGGTGAGCGCATAGAGTTTCCGATACGCAGAAAAACGCCGTCCCTTGCTCTTTTCGGAGCAAGGGACGTTGCTTTATCTTCGGCGCGGAAAAACGAGGGGCGTCCTGATTTGCACCGGACTTTTGGACGAACTTTCCCCTCGCGGGGAAAAAGAACACATTTTCACAGAACAGTCAAACCTAAATGATTTTTAGGAGCAAAAATGAGACGTCGGGGAAAAGGTGAAATCACCGCTGTATCTTGTGGGGGGAGGGGCAGGAAAGGCGGGGGAAAACGGCACTCCGAGGGCTGCTCGAATTCGCCGTGGAAAAGGCAGGATAGAGCCGCTTTCGGCGCCCTGTGTATGACAGGTTCGCGGAAGTTAGTTGAAAAGCGTCAAACACAATATGTAGTGTATCGTTTCAGAATTTGTAACTATATTTAGTGGAAAGAAATTCGCATGCGGGTTCAAAATTTTACTTGCAAAGGGCAGGGGAGCATGCTACATTGACGCCGTTCCCGCTCGCCTCGGTGCGCAGGCGGGACGCGGTGCCCCGAGACGGCGCTTCGGCAGGTGGTGAAAACACCCTCTGCAGAGGAGTCGGACGGGGCGCAGCGAACTCCTTTATATAAGAAAAAATCACTCAAAGACAGTCATGCCGGAAATCATCAAACGCAACGGAAAACGCGAGCGCTTCGAGACCTACAAGGTCCAGCAGGCCATCGAGAAGGCCTACCACGCTTCCCACGAGGACTACAACCCCCTTGTCTACGCCAATGTGCTGGATGCCCTCCAGAAAGAAGAGTATCTGCCCGTGGAGAAGGTCCAGGATATTATCGAAAAGGAGCTCATGCGCGCCGGTTCCTTCGAGACCGCCCGCAATTTCATCAAGTACCGCTTCCTCCACAAGCTGCAGCGCGAGCAGATCGGCGGCATGTACAAGGGCAACACCTGGGTGGACTGCAAGCAGACGATTGAAGAATACATCGGCAACACCGACTGGCGCATCAAGGCCAACTCCAACACCACCTACTCCAACGCCGGTCTCGTGAACAACACGGCGGGCAAGGTCATCGCCAACTATTGGCTCGACCAAGTGTACACCCCCGAGGAAGGTGCCGCCCACCGCAACGGCGACTACCACATCCATGACCTCGACTGCCTCACGGGCTACTGCGCGGGCTGGAGCCTCCGCAACCTCCTCAACGAAGGCTTCAACGGCGTGCGCTCTCGCGTGAACAGCCGCCCGCCCAAGCACTTCCGCGAAGCCCTCGGCCAGATGGCCAACTTCCTCGGCATTCTCCAGTCCGAGTGGGCCGGTGCTCAGGCCTTCTCCTCCTTCGATACCTACCTCTCCCCCTACCTCTTCAAGGACCAGCTGGCCTTTGAGGACGTGAAGAAGGCGCTGCGCAGCTTCGTGTACAACCTGAACGTGCCGAGCCGCTGGGGCCAGAGCCCCTTTACCAACGTGACCATCGACTGGACGGTGCCCCGCGACCTTCGCGAGCAGACCCCCTTCAGCGGCGGGATGCACATTTTCGAAGGCCTTCACGATGAGACGCTCGCCGCCATCGCCCGCGAACGCGGCTGCGAGGAGCTGACCGACCTCAAGTACAAGCACTTCCAGCCCGAAATGAAGGTCATCCAGAAGGCTTTTTATGAGGTGCTGACGGAAGGCGACAGCACGGGCCAGCCCTTCACCTTCCCCATCCCCACCGTGAACATTACGGAGGACTTCGACTGGGAAGACGAGAACGTGCCGTTGCTCTTCGAAAACGCCGCGAAAATCGGTTCCTCCTACTTCCAGAACTTCATCGGCTCCCAGTACAAGTACGACGAGAACGGCAACAAGATTATCGATGAAGAGGCCTACAAGCCCGATGCCGTGCGCTCTATGTGCTGCCGTCTGCAGCTCGACCTGCGCGAACTCCTCAAGCGCGGCGGCGGTCTCTTCGGCTCCGCGGAAATGACGGGTTCCATCGGCGTGGTGACCATCAACATGGCCCGCCTCGGCTACCTGTACAAGGGCAACCGCAACCTCCTGTTCAGCAAGCTCGGCGAGCTCATGGACCTTGCCAAGAGCACGCTGGAGAAGAAGCGCGTGTTCATCAACAAGCTCTACGAGCGCGGCCTGTATCCCTACACCAAGCGTTACCTGCCGCACCTTCGCAACCACTTCTCCACCATCGGCCTGAACGGCGTGAACGAAATGCTCCGCAACTTCTCGGGCGACACGCTCAACACCGCCAACCCCGAGGGTATCGCCTTTGCCGAAGACGTGCTGCACTTCATGCGCGAGCGCATCCGCGGCTATCAGGAGGAAACGGGTAACCTCTACAATCTGGAGGCCACCCCCGCCGAAGGCACCACGCACCGCTTCGCCCGCGAAGACCTCAAGCGTTACCCGGACATCATTCAGTCCGGCACGCCCGGTCACCGCTACTACACGAACAGCTCCCAGCTGCCCGCGGGCTACACGCACGACCTCTTCAAGGCTCTCAAGATGCAGGACAAGCTCCAGTGCTGCTACACGGGCGGTACCGTGTTCCACATGTACATGAGCGAGGCCATCTCCTCCCCCGAGGCCTGCCGCGACATCGTGCGCAAGGTGCTGACGAACTTCAAGATGCCCTACATCACGGTGACCCCGCTCTTCTCCGTCTGCGAGAAGCACGGCTACCTCAAGGGCCGCCACGACTTCTGCCCGCTCTGCGACGAAGAACTCATCGCCAAGGCCCGCAAGGAAGAGCAGCCCCAGCTGCCGCTCTTCTGAAGAACGAATCTCAGATCAACCAACACTAACCCCCAACAGAAAACCATGTCCGATATCGAAATCAAAGGCGTCGTCAAGACCGACGAAGAACTCCTCGCTGAGCACCAGGACGAGCGCACCCGCTGCACCGTCTACACCCGCGTGATGGGCTACCACCGCCCCGTGGAAACCTTCAACGCCGGCAAGCAAGGTGAATTCGAAGAACGCCAGCACTTCGACGAGCCCTGCTCCTGCGGCTGCGACCAAATCCTCAAGTAATGTACGAAGTACGATGTACGATGTACGAAGTGTAAGAGTGTGCGCGGCAGAGCCGCGCCGCTGACACAAGCAGGTCTGACAGCATGTCAGACCTGCTTTTTCTCCCTGCGCGCCAAGCGCGCCGCACTTCTTAAATCGTACATCGTACATCGTACATCGTACATCCCCATGGTTCATCCTGCCGACATCACCCCGCTCACCTTTTTGGACTACCCGAAGAAGGCAGCCGCCATCTTCTGGTACACGGGGTGTAACCTGCGCTGCCCGTACTGCTACAACCCCGAGCTGGTGTTGGGGAAGGGCGGCGGCATGGATGAGATGGAATTCCTGCGCGAGCGCGCGGGCTTTCTGGATGCCGTGGTGCTCTCCGGCGGTGAATCCACGCTGAACCCCGATATCGAAGAGCTCTGCCGCCGAATCAAGGCGCTCGGGATGCTCATCAAAATCGACACCAACGGCAGCAACCCCGATGTCATTTGCTGCTTGGCGGAGCAGGGGCTCATCGATTATGTGGCCCTCGACAACAAAATGCCGAGCAACCGCACGTGGCGACTGCCCGGGGGGCACATGCTTTACGACCGCTTCTGCGAGACCCTGAAAGCCCTGCAACGCTACAAGATACAACACGAGGTGCGCACCACCGTGCACCCCGGCCTGCTGGATGAAGCCGACATCCTGCGCATGATCCGCGAAGCGCACAAAAACGGCTACAATCAAGACTACTACCTGCAATTCTTCTTCACCGACGGCGAGGTGAAAACTCTCGGCAACCTGCCGAAGCCCACCCGCCGCTATGACCGCGGTCTGCTGGACGACATGAGCCCGCTCAAAATCGTCTACCGCAACTTCCCCGAAGACCGCTACAAGTCCTGAGCCCCCTTGTTCGCGCCGGTATATCCATTGCATGCGCTTCGGAGCACGAAGCGGTGCCCACCCGGTGATGTCGGCGGGCTCTTGCTTTCCTTGAGCACCGCTGCTTGCGTCTGCCGACAAGTGCACCCTTTAAGAAGGTGATAGGACGAAGCTCTGTCTTCTTCTCACACCTCCTCTTCCTCGTGTGGCAACATAAAGCCCGGCTCCTTTGCGGGAGCCGGGCTTTGTGAAGAAAAATGTCGCAGTGGCCATCAGGCGCGGCGGCGGCGGGAAACCAGCGCTGCGAGGGCGAGCAGGGAGAGCGTCGCCGTAGCGGGTTCAGGCGTGGGGTGGGGGATATCACCCGCCAAGATGTAGTGGTTGGCGGCGATGATATCGTCCTCCTCGAAACCTTTCTCATCCTTATCCACGAAGTAGAAGCCACCCGACAGACGCTGCGGATCATAGGCCACGCTCTTCACGGAGGAGTCATCACCCACGTCGGACACCTCACAGGCTACCACGAAATCGTCAAAGTAGTGCGTGCCGTCCGGGTTGTAGTACAGAATACTCACCGCCAGCATATCGTCACGATTATCTTGAGGCGTGCGCAGCAGGGAAATGGCCGCCTTGTGTCCGCTTTTCAGCGCGTCATATAAATTCTGCAGGGTGAACACCGAGGCATCACCGATTTTCGTCTGGTATTTGAACTGATCGTTGTTCGGGATAACGGCATCTTTGATGGCGCTCTCGGGGTCGGCGCGGTTGAAGACGAATTGATAGCCATCTTTCAACGTTTCTTTGTAGGCCCCGGCACAGGAATATGCATAGGCACTCGAGGATGCATCCATGCGTTCGATGCCGATGTAGGAGCGGTCATCGTTGGGAATCTGCTGATACCAGCCCGATTTGTCGGTGAAGATGCCGGCGATAATCATGTCCTTGCCCTTGGTGAGTTCGCGTTGCTCGGCGCTCAGCAGGTACTTCCCCTTGCTGTTGGTGAAGGTGAAGAGCAAATCATCCACCGTCAGGTGGAGTTTCGCGCTGTCCGGCGTTGAGCCGAGAGGCGTTCCTGCATAGCAAGTGGCAGCCAAGAAGGCGGCGCAGAGTGCGAATAATGTGTATTTCATGAGCTTATACGTGTTTCTGTATGAAAATCGTAGCGGCTGCCGGAGATGTTATCTTTCCTCCTTCGTGCAGCACGAGAGATGTATACAGCATTTTGAATGCTGTAGACATGAAATCCCTTATCATTGGCGGGCTTTCGTATAAAAAATGGTCTGCGCTCGATGGTTGCTCTCGGTATGGATGCATATAAAAATGTTCACCGCGATTTAAAAAAACATCATCATTCCGTCAAGGAAAACAATCCTCGCGAAGTGCGCTGTTCAGGTAGCGTAATGAGCGTTTTTGCAATCTGATAAACGATGATGTGTATGGTGAACTTTTTTTGTTAATGTTAATTTTTTTCTTGCTACAGCATTCAAAATGCTGTAGCCATCGCCCCCCACTTGCGGGCAGACTTGAAAAACACCGCCACGCGGGAATGTTTTTCGGCTGTCTCGGTCGGGGAGAGAAGTCCCTCTTATACAATACACCAGCACATGAAACACACGCTATTCGCCCTTGGCACCGCCTTTCTTTCCGCTACATGTTACGCGGGAACCATCGACACCAACGATTTGATGCTGACCTTGGATGACTTGATGCTCACCTTCACTAACAGCAAGGCCGCGCCTGACAGCAGACGCAATGTTTTTTTGCAATGCCCGACTTCCGAGAGAAGTCGGGCGTTTTTTTGTTGGCCTGATTATTGACAAATCGTGGATTTGTAGGGATGTACGAAGTACGATGTACGAAGTCAAATTTAGGCGCGGCTGCGCCGCGCGGGGAAGAAGGACCAAGGACGCAAAGCGCGTATGAA
>CALBJX010000021.1 GCA_937893015.1 uncultured Verrucomicrobiales bacterium
ATAATTTATAGTTATCGCTAGGTGTGAGGGTGGGTAATGCTTACTAACAAGGTTTGATGATGAGTCTTTTTCTGAGAATAATCAATCTTTGTTTTTGCGTAGTCTACTAACAAGGAAATCCGCTGACAGTGAGACCGCGAGCGGATACAGGGTGGGAAGACGGAAAATAAAAAACGGCACACCTCTGTGTTACGCCTGGGTGTGCCGCGTGCATAGAAATTGGCTTGCAGGGGCATCGACTCTATGGTAGCATCTCTCAAACTGAGTTATGAGCTTCTCCCTTTCTGAAACTGACCTGAGCCTTGAACAGAAACAGTATGCGGATAATGCCATGGAGAGCGGAGAAACACTGCTGTGGGCGGGGCGGCCCGTGTGCAAGCTGCCGAAGCTGATGCTGGTTCAAAGCGTTGTCTTGGTGGCGGTGAGCGTCTTGATCTTGTTGCATATCGGGAGCTCGGGCTTTTTCGGGATGACGGCGAAGACGGATTTCGGGGCGGCGTTGCTCCTCAGTCTTCTCGTTTTGACCATCCCGGGCATTGTGTTCATCGTGGGGGTGGTGTCTCCCCTGTGGTATCTGTATCGCTTGGCGAACAGTTTTTATCTCGTCACCGACCGCCGCTATCTTTCCGTTTGTAAATACCCCTTGCTCGGCTTCCGTCAGCAGGAATGGACAGGAACGCCGCTGGCGGTGACGGCAGAGAAGGACGGCACGGGCGACATCGTGATGGAATACCGCGTGCGGAAGAATAAGGGAAACGTCAGCGTGAATCCCATCGGCCTGTTGCATATCCCGAACATCGCGCAGGTGCGTGAGCTGACGGCGGGGCTGGTGAATCCTGACACAGCGGAAGAGGAGCCGGTGGAGGAGACGGCGGCGGATGAGCCGAAAGCCGTTGCCCCCAAGGTGCGCTCCGTGAAACGAGGGGCGATTTTCCTCACGCTGGCGGCGGGGGCGTGGGCCTATGGTCTGTTCTCCGCCGTGCAAACGCATGAGAAGCTTGCCACTTGGGAGCGCACCGAGGGCGTTGTCACGTCGATGGAGCGCAGCACCAGCCATGGCAGACGCGGTTCCCACACCTCCTACCGCGCGTGCTACCGCTTCGAGGTGGACGGCGTGCGCTATGAGGGCAAGCAGTCCGTGGCAAGCAATCCGCCCGCCTTCCACAAGGGGGAGAAGCTGATCGTGGTCTACAACCCCGCCCATCCGTATGAATCCGATGCCGATTCCGCCTTCGACCTGTATTTCAAATCCTTCGCCTTCGCCCTTGTGGGCCTGATGACGTTCCTTATCGGCTTTTCCGCCATGGGTGGGTGGGCATGGCTGAAAGAGCTTGCATTTTCGCGCGGGCGGGCGTAAACTGCGCACATGAGCGCACTTCCTTGGATGATTATGGCCGCGGGCTCTCTGGCGGCGGATTATACGAATCCTATCCCGCAGCCCTGTGCGGCGAGTCCCGCGCACCATTTCCGCATTCAGTTTGAGAATGACTCGGCGGTGGATACGGATGAGAAGTACTCGCACGGCACGCGCTTGGACTTTATGTTAGGCGGGAGACACGGTTTGCCGAATTTCGGTGCAAGCCTGATGCAGAACATCTACACGCCTGAACGCCACTCCCGCCATGCGAATTGGGGTGAGCATCCCTACGCGGGGTTGACGGCTCTCGGCGGCATTGTGCAGGTCGGCGGCGCAGGCGAAACCCTCACGGCAGAGTTGCAGCTCGGCGTGATGGGCAAGTTCTCTTACGCTAAAGAGTGCCAGAACAACCTGCACAGCGCCTGCGGCATGGAAACGTGGAAGGGCTGGCACGACCAAGTGCCCTCGGAAGCCGTGTTGCAGCTCTCCATGCGCGGCGATAAGGATTTGGAGTTGCAGACACCCTATGCAGACGGCTTGGTATTCATCCGCGAGGAATTGGGCAATGCCCGCATAGCGGCGGGTATCGGCACCGCCTTCCGCGTGGGTAAGAATCTGCCGCAGACCAATCAGGTGGTGGGCAACCGCGCGGGCAATGTCGGTTCGAGCATGATAAAGCGAGAGTATGACCCCGCCGCCCCCTCTTACTACCTGTTGGCTCAGGCAGAGTTGGATTATGTGGCGCGCGATTTCTCCGTGGACGGCGGCATGTTCCACCACTTCGAGCAAACCTGCAGCCGCGTGCCGTGGCAGGGGCAGCTGACCTTCGGCGTGGGCGTGATGCATCAGGGTATCGACTATTTTGCGGGCGTTGTCTGGAACACCAAGACCTACCGCACGGAGGATAAGAATCACGCCTACGGCACCTTCTCGGTGCAGTGGAACTGGTAATTTTTTCCCGACGCATGAACAAAGCACTTTCGGCAACGCTCATGCTGCTCGGTGCGCTCTGCGTGCTGCTGCTGGCGGGTGGTTTTCCCCTGATGGGGGCGGAGTCCGTGTACCGAGGCGGCGCGATGCTGCTGGCGGGCGGGCTGAGCTTGGCCCTGGCGGCGAGGGGCGCGTGGAGCCTCGCGGCGGGTGCGCGGGCGCGGCTCATCATCGGCGCGGCGTTCCTCTTCTTCGCCGTGGCGGGGTTGGTGGTGCTGCGTCAGTTCGGGCTCATGGCCTATGATTTCGCCTCGCAGGGCGGGGGGATGTGGTGGGCGGCCCTCTCGATGTGCTGCACCGCGCTGGTGGGCTGCATCTTCACGGGCGTGTTCGGCTATCTGGTGACGCGCCTGTACACCCCGCGTCTGTGGCTGGCGGGTGCGCATCTCTGGCTCGCCGTGCTGCTGCTCGGTGTGGCGGCGGATGCGGCGTGGGAGGTGAAGCTGCCCCTTGTGCTCCCCGCGGACGGGCAGACGGAGGTGCACGAGATGGTGACGGAGCAGGGCGAGATTCTGCCGCTCAATTTTGCGCTCACCGTGAAGGATTTTACCGTGGAGCCTGATGATGTGGGCGGCGTGAAGGCGTACCGCGCGACCTGCCACATCGTGACCGACCACAAGGGCCGCCGCGAGGAATACGACCGCACGCTGGCGGTGAACGAGCCTCTGGAGTGCAAGGGCTGGCTTATCTCGCTGGACAGCTACCGCACCCTCGGCGGGGTGACGCATGTGATGATGCAGGCTCGCCGCGCACCCGGCCGCATCGCCTTCCGCAGCGGCGTGGCGGGCATCGTGATTTGTCTCGCCGCGTGGTGCTGGCGGCGCAAGGAAGAGCAGACGGAGCCCAAGAAGGAGACGCCTGCATGCTGACGGCTCTCATCTACACCTGCACGGCGGGTGCCTTGGCCTGTTACACAGCGGCACTGGCGGCGGAATGCTGCGGGCGGCATCGGCTCACCGGCCGCTGCATGTCGGGCGGGGCGGCTCTCTGCCTGTTGCTGTTCCTCTACAATGCGGAGCTGGCGAAGGCCATGCCCTTCGGCAATATGCGCCATGTGCTCAGCTTTCTGCCCTTGGCGAGTCTTTTCCCCCTGCTGTACGGGAAGCATGAGCTCCGGCTGCACGGCTGGATGTCCGCCATGAGCATGATTGCCCTCATCGGCGCACTCTGCATGCCCCTGCAAGCCGCATGGCGGCAGGCCCCCGCGCTGCAATCCGCCTGGTTTGCCCCGCATGTGACCTCCTATGTCATTTCCTACGGCTGGCTGACGGTGGCGGCGCTCATGGCGCTCACCTCCTATCTCCGCCCCGCCCGAGCGGAAGCCGAGATGCGCACGGCGGAGCATCTGGTCGTGCTGTCTTTCCCCTTGCTCACCTTCGGCCTCGGCAGCGGTGCCCTGTGGGCGGATGAAGCATGGGGCGCCTACTGGTCTTGGGATATCAAGGAGACTTGGGCTCTGTTGACGTGGTGCCTCTATCTCATCTGGTTCCACCTGCGCCGTTGCACGCCGCTCCTTTCCCGCCGCCCCCTGCTGATTCTTGCGTGGGTGGCGGTGCTCATCACCTTCCTGGTGGTGAACCTTCTCCCCAAGATTGCCTCCATGCACAGCTACGCGGCGTGAAAGAGGGTAGAAAATTCAATACTTCTGACCACCGCCTTGTTTTGCCCCACAAATCCTCCTTTGTCGGGCCCCGAAAGGCATCTTATTGCACCCACTTGCCTGCGCCTGCGGGCAGTTTGCCTTCGCCGACAGGCTGGTAGCGGGTGGATTCCATATTGCCCCACATCGGGATTTGCGTGGCACGTTTCCAATAACCGCTCATGCTTTGGCCCGTGTAGCAGCCGTAGCTCCAACATTCCGCCTGCGGGGCGAAGAGGGCGGGGCTCAGATATTTTTCAATATCTTTCTCGTGCATCCACTGTGTGCTGGAGGCCATGATATCGTTGCTGTAGTCCAGCATGAAGGCGTGCGGGTTGGAATGCCCGAAATAGGTGAAGGAGTTCATCTTTTCCTTGCGCCCTGCGGCTGCAATAGCTTTGAATGCCTGCTCCGACGTATCTACCCAGACGAGTTTCACTTTCAGCTTGCCTGCCGTTTCGGTAATTTTGGAAATATAGTCAATCTTGTTCTCCTTGCCGCGGGTGAGGTAGGCAGGGCGGTAGACAATCCACGTGATGCGGGCGTTCGCATTCTTCTCCTGAATCTGCCCGATTTTGACTGTCGAGGCGCGCACGAAGTTCGCCCACCAGTTGTCGTGGGCGTTGGCCCCGCGGAAATCCTCCCACGAGCGCAACGCTACGCCGCCCGTCAGAATCACATCTCCCGCGTGCGCGAGCGTTGCGGAGAAAAGGCAGAACAGCGAAGCAAGGCAGAGAAGGCGTTTCATGTCGCTGTTCAGCATAGCCTCATGCTGCTCCTCTGTCAAGCTCGCGGCCCGACTGCGGTCAATTTTCCTGTCTGCGCTCAGACCAAGGCTTCTGAGAGTCGGCTGATACGCTCGCGCAGCTCGCTGTCGGCGGCGATTTTGCTTTCAATGGCTCGCTCGGCGTGCAGCACGGTGCCGTGGTCGCGCCCGCCGAAGGCCGCACCGACATCTTGGAGGGAGCGGTCCGTATGCTTGCGTGAGAGGTACATGGCAACCTGACGGCAGAGCGCGATATCCGCCGTGCGGCGACGCCCGTTGATATCTGCAACGCGCACTTTAAATTCCTCTGCCACGCGTTGCTGGATGACCTCGATGGAGATGTTCTCTCCGCGGTTGCGGCGGAGCAGATCGGTCAGCTGGGCGCGGGCATCCGCCACGGTCAGACGGCGGTGGCAGAAGGTGGCGAAGGTGGTGAGGCGCACGAGAGCACCCTCCAGCGCACGGACGGAGTGGGTGATGTGCTTGGCAAGGAAGTCAACGACTTCGGGAGCCAGCAGCTCGCTCTTCCACTGTCGCAGCTTGCTGCGGAGAATGGCTGTGCGGGTCTCGTAATCAGGCGCAAGCAGGGAGACCGTGAGCCCCTGTTCAAAGCGCGTTACGAGGCGGGCATCCATGTTCACGATGTCGGCGGCAGGGCAGTCTGCGGAGATGACAATCTGTTTGCCGTTTTCGAAGAGTTCGTTGAAGGTGTGGAAGAACTCTTCCTGCGTTTTACCGGCGCGGGCGAGGAACTGAACGTCATCGATGAGCAACACGTCCGCACGACGATATTTGCGGCGGAACGCTTTTAAATGCTCACCCTTCTGCGTGAGGGCGTCGATGTAGTCGTTCATGAAGGTCTCCCCCGTGAGGTAGAGCACCTGCGTGTTGTCCTCGCGCTCGCGGATGGCATTGCCGATGGCCTGCATGAGGTGCGTCTTCCCCAGCCCGGACTCGCCGTAGATGAAGAGGGGGCTGTAGAGACGCTGCTTGCTCTTGGCTACGGCCATGGCGGCAGAGTACGCGAAATTGTTGGAGACGCCGACGATGAAGTTCTCGAAGGTGTAATCGGTATTCAGTCCGCTGTTGAGCTCCTTGACGCGGCGAGGAGCGTTTCGCCGGGTGCGGCGCTGCTCGCGGGGGACTGGGGCCTCTGCCTGTTCGGCAACAGCGGCGCTGCCTTCCTGAACAAACTCGATGCGGCGGGCCGCCTTCAGCACATGCGTAGCCGCCAGAATAAGCTGGTCGCGGTAGTTGATATCCACCCAGTCAATCATCGTATCCGCAGGATAAGAGAAGGTGAGGGTGGTACCATTGTCGGAAAGAAGGGTGAGGCGGGAGAGATAGGTCTCCATGGCATAGGCGCTGACACCGCAGCAGGAGCTCAGATTCTCGCGAATCTGCTCCCAACAGGTATGAAGTGTGTCGTGTTGTGCCATAGAAACGTTTGTTTGCTTGTATCCTGCTCCGCTCCGTTTGCCTGACTGCCTGTTCGGCAGGGCGGAGAAGGGGTGCGGGGAGGACTATGCCATGGGCCGGCATTTCAGAAAAGATTTTTTTACGCGGGCCCTTTCTGCCCCTCTCTTGTGATGCTTGTTCCATGGGCGTTCCACACCCTAAAAAAAATCTTGTCACCGATGAGGATATTAGTTAAGTAATCTTGATATTTATGGAGGGTTTGCAGTGAGAGGAGGATAATCTTGTGGAACAATTTTTGATTAAGTTGTAATGCGTTTATTATAAATATGTTGAACTATTTTTAAACAAAGGTTGAATGAGTCAAAAAAGGCTCTGATTGCCTTGAAAATCAAGGGTGAAGAGTGGGCTGTTCAGGCGCGGAAATGCTGCCAGCCACCGGGGAGAACGATCGCCTTTTCCGGGGTGTTTTCGGAGTCGGTGAGAGCGCCTATGCAAGTCATTCTGACGGGGGGGTGAAGAGCGTATAGACGCTCTGCATCTGCGGGGCTGAGGGCAAAGAAGAGCTCGTAATCCTCGCCATCTGTAAGCGCCTGTTCAGGCGTGCATCCGGGCCGGCAGGGGAGCGCAGCAGGATTCAGATGAAAACCGCAGCGGGAGGCCGCGGCCAGACGGGGTGCATCTGTGCCGAGGCCGTCGGAGAGGTCCATCATGGCCGTGGGGCGAATGCCGTGGTCGAGCAGGAAGTGCGCGGCTTCCACACGTGGCTCGAAGTCCAGATGCCATTCCGTGGGAAAAGAACCGCCCAGCACGCCCGTGACGAAGAGCTGATCGCCGGGGTGGCCTCCGCTCCTCAAAATGGCCTTGCCGCGCTCACAGCGCCCTGTGAGCGCGATATTGAGCACGAGCCCGTCATACGGCAGGGAGGAGGTCTCCCCACCCGCCACGGAAATGCCGAAGCGTTCCGCCAGAGCATGGAGACCGCGGTAGATGCCTTCGAGCATGGAAACCGGGCGGGAGCGGTGCGCCAGCACGGTTACCAGCGCGTGCTCGGGGAGCCCGCCCATGGCAGCGATATCCGACACGGCGCGTGCCAACGCTTTGCGGCCGATGCGCTCGGGCGCCGTTTCTCGCAGGAAGTGGACGCCTTCGACCACGACATCGGTTTTGAGCAGGGTGTCCCAATATTGATCGCGGGCGGTGACGGCACAGTCATCCCCCGGGCCGACCAATAGGCTATCGTTGGTCGGCAGACCATGGAGCAGACGCGCCACCAGAGCGTCTTCTCCGAGCTCGGAGAGCAGGGGGGACACGAGAACTTACAGAGCTTGTTGAATGTATTCGGGGAAAGCCGACATCAGCAGGATGGCCAGCACATTGAGACTGTTGAAAACGGCATGCACGGCCATGGGCAGCCACAGCGTCTTGCATTTCTCATACAGTAGGCATTGCAGAACACCGAAAACCGTCAGCGGCAGCATTTGCACCACGGAGCAATGCACCGCACCGAAAAGAAGCCCGGCGGCCAGCGCCGCGGAAAGAACACCTGCGCGCTGACGCAGGATGTTGTAGATGAAGCCGCGGAAGCAGACCTCCTCGCCGATGGGGGCCATGACTACGGCAGCCAGCGCCAGAACAAGCTTCTGCCCGGCATTGCCGTCCATCATGCTCTGCACCACATCCTGCTGTTCCGGGCAGCCTGTGAGCTCCATGAGCAGTTTGTCGAGGTGCAGCTGTGTCATGGCGGCACACACGCAGAAAACGGCCATTATGGTGAGCATCACCATGCCGCTCGAACGCCAAAAGCCCAAGGGCTTGCGCTCGCGCTTAGGCAGCAGGGCGAAGCGGACAATCATGGGAATGTACATCGCCGCCTGCAGCGTCATGGACACCAGCAGCGAGGAAACGGGCACCGTCTCCTTGGCCATCTGAACCTCCTCGTCATTCATCGGCAGGTTGAGCGCCAGCATCATCAGCAGAAGGAGGATGAACCACGAGGTGAAGAGTGTGTCCCAGAGGGTAGGGAAGCGGTTCTCTGCGTACAAGGGGGGAGTCGCCGATTTGCCTCCGAAGGCATACAGCAGGACACAGAAGAGCAGGGAGGTGCCCATCGCCAGCAGCACCAATTGAATGTAAAAGGGAGGCATGGCCTTATCCTAGCAGAAAACGGAAGCCCTGAAAAGCGCGGAATCAGGCATGGTATGCCACGGCACCCGAATATCCCGCCTCCGGGCAGAAAAGTTGCACGCGGGGAGCCCCGTCAAACAGCGGGCGGATGCGCCCCGCATCGTAGATGAAGGGGTAGCGGCGTGCGTTGAAGATGCTGTCCCCCGCCCATTTGACAAGGGCTTCCGCCGTGCACCAGCAATCGAAGAATTCCTGCGGCGGAAAGCCGAAGAGCTCCAGCGCGGCAAGTTGCTCCTCCCCCAGGATGCGTTCGGCCACGCTGCGGAGTCGGGTGACGTTGCGGTGCTGCTGAATGTCAACCCCCACGGCGCCGGCGTGAAAGGCCATGCAGAGCAGCTCGCCGGAATGGCTGATGTTAAAATTCTGCGGCGGAAAAAGAGGTTTGCCGGCGGGGCTGTAAGAGAAGCGGATATCCGCTGCCGCCGTCCCCGTGCGGAGCGCCAGCTCACGCTTGAGCTGCGAGCGCACGCGCAGATAGCGCTCGCCGCGTACGCGATACGCCTCCTGCTCGCCGGCGTCGAGCAGGGAAACATCACCCTCGGGCAGGGCATCGAGACGGAAAAGCAGATAGTCCATATGCGCGACCTCATGCTAGCAGAGCCGCGCGGCGGAGTCAAGGCACTGCCTGTATCATATCCTGAACAAAACGTCGTGCGGAAGAGTCTTACATGGCGTATGAAGACTGATTGTTGCTGTAAACTGTCGGATGAAGGACGCTATGTGCTGCCCGAGTTGCCCTTTGCGTACTCGGCGCTTGCTTCTTTCCTGGATGAAGAGACGTTGCACCTGCACCATGACCGCCACCACAAGGCCTACGTGGATGGTGCCAACAAGGCTGCGGATACGCTGAAAGCCATCGCGGCGGGCGAGCTGCCCGAGGCGATGACGATGGCCGCCACGAACGACCTCGCCTTCAACCTCGCGGGCCACATGCTGCACAGCTTGTACTGGCAGAGTCTCAGCCCCGAGACGCAGACGATACCCGAGGGGCCTTTCGCTGAGGCTGTCTGCTCCGCTTTCGGTTCCGCGGAGGGCATGATGAAGATTTGCCGCACCGTGGCACTGGGAATTCAGGGGAGCGGTTGGGCTGTGTTGGGCGTTGACAAGGCGAGCCGCACCCTCCGCGTGCTCGGCGTGACGAAGCACCAGGATGCGATGCTGCCGTTGTTTCGCCCCCTGCTGGTGTGCGATGTCTGGGAACATGCTTACTACCTCCGCTATCAGAATAATCGCGCGGCCTATGTGGACGCAGTGATGCAACACCTGAATTGGCGAGGCGCAGCAGAGCGATGGGTGCGCCACGCACAACCCCGCTGCAGCCATGACGGAAAATAAGCCGAACGAGACGGAGAAACGCCCGCCCGCCGACTCCTGCGCATGCTGCATCATCGTGAACCCGTGGGTCACGGGGCTGCTCGCCATGGCGGAGCTGGTGCTCGGTTTCCTGCTGTTGGGATTCCCCTTTGTGCTGGGGGCATCGGCAGTATGGGTCTGCGGCTTCGTGCTCTTTGTGGCGGGGGCCGTGCGACTGGTGCAGAGTATTCTGCGCTCCGGGCAGCGGGCGTGGAATCTCCTCGCTGCAGTGTTCTATCTCGCCGTGGGCGTGCTCATGGTGCAGATGCCCGTCTTCTCGCTGGAAATCGGGACGCTGGGTATCGGCATTGCTCTGTTGACGGCGGGTATTCTGCGGCTGCTCATGGCTGCTGTGTTGCGCGGGCCGGGGACGGCATGGCGTGTGTTCAACGGGCTTGTTTCCCTCGTGCTCGGTGCCATGGTCGTGTGGGGCTGGCCCTCGTCCTCCCTCTGGCTGCTGGGCTCCGTCATCGCCATTGAGATGATTTTCTCCGGCTGGACACTGCTGTTTCTCGCTCTCGCTCCTGCGGCGAAAGGAGAGTAGGGAGTACATGGTACAAAGCGGCAGCGATGCCGGGAGCCGAAAAGAGTCTGACCGCCGGCCAGACTCTTTTTCGTCCTCCCTCGGAGGCAAGGCAAATGAGAAGATGATATCAGGTGCCGTTCCGCATCGTTCGTCACCCGACGGAGCGCTTGGAGATGGCCGCTTCGCTTTCCTCCATCTTGCGGCGGATGCCGCGCAGGAAGACTGTTTCCAGGGAGGCCCGGGCGGGGGTGGCGCTGAGCCATGCATCGCCCGCAAGACGCTGCATCTCCGCCAGCAGCTCGGGGGAAGGGGCGCGGAGGGCGATTTGGGTGGTCGTGCGTTCTTCGGTGAGCTCGGCCATGGTGCCCTCGGCAATGAGGTTGCCTTGGTAGAGGATGCCCGCCCGGTCGCAGACTTCTTGGACCTGCTCCAGCAGGTGGGAGCAGAGGAAGACCGTGATGCCGCGCTCTTTGAGCGAGAGAATGATGTCTCGGATGGTGCGGGAGCCGATGGGGTCCACACCCGCCGTGGGCTCATCCAACACCAGTAGGCGCGGTTTCTGCACCAGCGCTTGGGCCAGTCCGATGCGCTGGAGCATACCCTTGGAGTAGCCGCCGAGGCGGCGGTGGGCGGCATCCTCCAGCCCCGTGAGGTGCAGCAGCTCTTCCGTGCGGTCGCGCAGCGCCGCACCGCGCAGCCCGCAGAGCTTGCCGTAGAAGCGCACTGTTTCCTCCCCTGTCAGAAACTTGTAGAAATAGGGGTTCTCGGGCAAAAAGCCGATATCGCCGCGGTTAGCGGGGGCGCTCGCAGGTTTGCCGAACACGCGACAGGTGCCCTCATCAGGCTTCAGCAGACCTACGAGCATCTTCATGAGCGTGCTTTTGCCGCTGCCGTTGGGGCCGATGAGGCCGTACACCCCACCTTCGGGGATACTCAGGCTCACGCCCTTCACGGCATATACGCCGCCCCTCCCCGCGTGCCCGCGGAAAGATTTGTGAACGGCGTTGATATCGACGGCAAACATGGAGAAGATGTACAATGTACGATGTACGATGTACGAAGTTTGAGTTCGCTGCGCCTGACGGCGCAGGGGGAACCATGCAGAACTTACTGCCTGCGCACCGCAGGTGCGCCTAACTTCATCAATCGTACATCGTACATCGTACTTCGTACATTCACTTGACTTTCGCCATTAAGCGCAACAGATTCTTGGCCATTTCGATGCCCTTTTCGAAGATTTCCACGCGCATGTTCTCGTTGGGGGAGTGGATGCGGGCGTCGGGCAGGTCGAGGCCGAGGAAGAGGGCGTCCTTCTTGAGCTTCTTGGAGATTTCGGCGATGATGGGGATGGAGCCGCCTTCGCGCACGAGCACGGGCGGGTTGCCGAAGGTCATCTCCAGCGCCTGCTGGGCGGCCTTGCCGAAGGGGGAGTGGGGGTCGACGATGTAGGCGTCGCCCGCATGCTGCATGGTGTAGGTCATGCGGACGCTGGGCGGGCAGACCTTGCGGAAGTGGGCTTCCACCTTCTTCATGATGTCCACGGGGTCCTGCCCGGGCACGAGACGGCAGCTCATCTTGGCCACGGCGTGCGTGGGGATGACGGTCTTGGACCCTTCGCCCTCATAGCCGCCCGAGATGCCGTTGAGCTCCAGCGTGGGGCGGGCGTAGGCGCATTCCGTGCCCGTGTAACCCGTCTCCGTGCGCAGGGCGGGAACGCCCGTGAGCGCGGCCAGCTCGGCATCGGAGGCGCCGGGCACACGCGCCCAGCTCTCGCGCTCCCAGTCGGCGATTTCCTGCACGCCGTCGTAGAAGCCCTCGACCGTGACATGGTTGTTCGCATCGTGGGTGGTGGCAATCATCTCGCAGAGCGTGGTGATGGGGTTGGCCACCGCACCGCCGAAGATGCCGCTGTGCAGATCCATGGAGGGACCTTCCACCTTCAGCTCGAAGCAGCAGAGCCCCTTCAGGCCATAGGAGAGGGAGGGGATGTTCGGCGCGGCCATGCCCGTGTCGCTCACCACAATGACATCGCAGGCGAGGTCTTTTTGGACTTCGGGATTTTGGACGAACTCATGCAGGCTGTAGGAGCCGCGCTCCTCCTCGCCTTCAAAGAGGTAAATCACATTGAGGGGCAGCTTGCCGTCCTCTTCGATGACTTCCTGCGCACCGAGCACATGGCACATGATTTCGCCCTTGTCATCGGAGGCGCCGCGGGCATAAATGCGGCCGTCGCGGATTTCGGGCTTGAAGGGGTCGCTCTTCCACTC
>CALBJX010000022.1 GCA_937893015.1 uncultured Verrucomicrobiales bacterium
CCGTGAACCCCACGCGCGAGAAGCACCTCACCAACCACCGCTCCGCCAACAAGAATGTTTCCATCGCCCTCACGCCGCCCCGCGTGTTCTCGCTGGAGCGCGCCATCGAGTACATCGAGCCCGATGAGCTGGTGGAAGCCACGCCGCACTTCATCCGCATGCGCAAGCGCATCCTGAACGCCACGGAACGCAAGCGCGCCGCCTATGCGGAACAGAACCTCAACGGGTGATGTCCATGTACAAATGGCAACATTCGGCGACTGACGCCGCGAGGTAAGTCAAACGGTCTGACGAAATCGTCAGACCGTTTTCCGGCTTCGGCTATCGTCTTTTCCTCGGCTTCCTCATGGGCGGCATTGTCTGTGCCACGCTCTTTTCGTGCTTTCTTCCCCCTCAATCGTAAGCTCACCCTCCTCCTCTCCATGGATACGTTCCTGATGTCTCTTGTTATTTTCGGGCTCTTCCCGAGCTTCGGCGCGCTCGTGATGCCACGCTACGGGCAGAGTGCTCTCTTTCTCATCTGCGCCGTCCTGTTGGCATGCGTTCCGTGGTATGAAGCATGGCTGTGCATCCCGCTGCTCCTCCTGCCGACGGCGGCGGCTTTCGGCGCGGACAAGTTCTGCGAGAAGCACGGGGCATGGAAACCTGTGGGGCGAAACGCGTTCATGGGCGGGGCAATCGGTTTTTGCGCCGTCTTGCCGCTCGTGTTCTTTATACCTCCGCTACTCGCCCTCGCCTGCTTCATCGGGGCTCTCGCGGCCGAGCTGAGAGCCGCCCGCAAACAGAACGCCATCAAACCCGCCGTCCGCTATTACCTCGCGGGTGTCATCGTCCGCGTCGTCCTCGGTCTCCTCATGGCGGGTGTTGCCCTCGGCATCTGCATCTGCTATTCTTTACTCAACGGCTCGCCCCTCTGATCCGAGGGAGGCATCGAGATGATTCTCTTCCTCTTCATGTACGCGGCGTGCCTCAACATCGTTCTCCGCTAAATCATTCACCTTCCGTCTTTCGTCACCATGTGGGATACTTTCTGTGTTTGCGTTTGGGTGCTGATGCTCGGCATCGGCTTTGTGGGCTGTGTGCTGCCCTACCCCGGGCACGCCTTCATTCTGGGCGGATGCGTGCTCTTCTCCGCCATGCAGGGGCAGTACCCCGCGTGGTATGTGTGGGTCATTCTCGCGCTGCTGGCTGTGGCGGGGTTCTTGGCGGATAACGTCTTCGCTCTGTTGGGTGCCAAAAAGTTCGGCGGCGGCAAGGCCGCCATTTGGGGCACCCTCATCGGTGTCATCATCGGCACGCTGCTCGTCCCGCCCTTCGGGCTCGTTCCCGGGGCCTTCATCGGTGCCTTCGCGGGCGAAATCATCGTCGCCCGCAAGGGTATCGCCGAATCCGCCAACGCCGGGCTCGGTGCCGTGCTCGGCTACCTCGCGGGCATCATCGCCAAAGTCCTCCTCGGCCTCGCCCTTGTGGCAGTGTATGCCTACAACATGTGGGGAGGGCTGGTGTGAGCGACAAAGGGGGATTTGTAGGGATGTACGATTTACGATGTACGATGTACGATGTACGAAGTCAAATTTAGGCGCGGCTGCGCCGCGCGGAGAAGAAGGACTAAGGACGCATAGCGCGTATGAAAAGTCAGCTATTGATGAACGCTTTGCGTCCTTGGTCCTTGCCTTTGCGAGCGTAGCGAGCGGAACTCAAACTTCGTACATCGTACATCGTACATTCAGTTCGACAAACTGCTCATTTATCGCCGTTCCGTTCTGCATAGAGTTCTACGACATGTTGCGGAAATAATACCCCAGCGCAAGCATCAGAAGGAGGAGGAGTATGCCTACCGCAGCTGAGCCGAGGGCGGTTCTCTTCTCACCGTAGCGGATGACGGAAAGGCAGGAGAACACACAGGCGGCAAGATAGGCGGCACAGACGGCAAAGCACAAAGCATAGACAGGGAGCCAAGGGAACGGACTTGTCAAAGGTTCATCCCACTGCGGCACAAAAAAGAAGAGGACAAAGAGTGCCTGTATCGGCAGAAAACATAGGGCTGCCCCTACAGGGTGACCTCGCCGCACAGCCTCCTGTGTGCCCCAACCGCACAGCAAGGCCAACAGCCCGAACGGGCAGAAGAGGAAAGTGCTCAACAGAAGCCCCTCGATAACCTCCTTCATCGCCGACATATCCCTTATTCGGCAGGAGTTAAGCTGCCGAGGGCGTTGAGACAGAGTTCCGCCGACCATTGACCGGGGGCGGTGGGGGTCTCGCCGAGATAGCCGTAGACGAGCTTGCTGCCGTGCTGGGCGTAGAGAAGACGGCTCGCCGCGCCCAGCGGTCCCATGCCCATCACCGCCATGGGTCCCGTCGCCCCGCGCAGCAGGTCGATACCGACCTGAATATCCTCATAGGAGTTGAGACGGAAGGCGAATTTGACGATATCCGCACCCATGGAGCGGGCAAATTGCTCCTTCTCGCGCAGCTCGGCGAGCGTGGGAGTCTTGAGGAAATCGTGGGCGGAGGCAATGAGCGTCACGCCGTCCTCCTTGGCGGCAAGCAGAAGGTCGGTCGCCTCGTGCATGCGGGCGATTTCCCAATCCAGCGCGGAAGCAATGGGGAGGAGATAGGAGGCCAGCGTCTCGCGCTCCACCTCGCGCATGGGGCGCAGCCCGCCCTCGCTCTCGTGGCGCACGGTCACCAGCACGGGGCGCTCACAACGCGTCTGCGCGAACACCCCCGCCCCGATACCCGCCGGGAACGCATCCACGCGCAGCTCCACCACGTCGCAGGGCACTTTCACATTGCCGTCCAGTGTGCGCCATGTCTCCACATCGGACACGGAGCCGACGACATAGGGCGGAAAAGTCTCGGGAATAGGGAGGCGGTGCTTGCTCATGCTCTCTTTATAGCACAGGGAAGCGCTGATGGCAAGGCTGATGCGGGAGTTTCCCTATCAACTTCCGCCCGCTTGCCCTTTCCGCTCGCCTACGGGCAGGAAGGGCGACTCTCCGGACAAGGGTGGACAAAGAGGCTGAAATCGAGATATCGTTTTCACGGCAAGAGCGCCGAGGAGCGACCAATTCCCGAGCACGGGAACCGCGAGAGGGCGCCGCGCGGTCAGACTCCGCACCTGCGGATAATCACCCCACACCGTTTGCCGCAACAAACATCGAACCAATACACACAACAATGGCTGATATCGAACAGAACTACCAGATTAAGTATTCCGAAAAGTGGGGCTCTTACCTCCAGCAGGAGGCTTCCCGACTCGACAAGTACGTGACCGTGGAGAGCGGTCTCACCGGCAAGATGGTCGCCTATGACCAGTACGGCCTGCTGACCTTCACCGAGAAGACGGGCCGCATGGGCACCACCACCCCCGCGGAGGCTCCCACCTACCGCCGCATCATGCACCCCCATCTCTTCACCAAGGCTATCGGCTTTGATGAGTTTGACGCCAAGAAGCTCGCAAACATCGACGTGCCCGTCTCCAAGACCATTGAGAGCCTTCGCGCCGCCGCGGGCCGCTGCATGGACAAGGTGATGATTGACGCCTTCCTGGGCGTGAACTACACGGGTGAAGTGGGCGGCACGCAGGTGGCTTTCCCCTCCACCCAGACCATCGCCGTGGACTACACCGACACGGGTGTGGATGAAGACTCCAACCTCACCATCGAGAAGCTGCGCCGCGCACTCACGATGCTCCAGAAGGCCGAGGCGTGGAGCGAGGACCGCCGAGCCTACGGCGACGAGCTCGTGCTCGCCTGCTCCAGCAGCCAGATTAACGCCCTGCTCCAGCAGCCCGAGGTGTCCAGCTACGACTACAACACCGTCCGTGCGCTCGCCGAGGGTAAGATTGACTCCTTCATGGGCTTCAAGATTATCCGCACCGAACAGCTCCCCGTCACGACGGAAGGTGTACGCTCCTGCCTTGCCTGGGTCAAGAGCCGCGCCCAGTTCGGCATCTGGGACGACTTCAAGGTGAAGCTCTCCGTCCGCGACGACCTCGATGAAACCCTCCAGATTCGCGCCAAGTTCGCCTGCGGCGCCACCCGTCTGCAGGAGGAAGGTTTCGTCAAGATTCTCTGCGCCGAGTAAGTGCTCGACGCGTTCATAGAGAGGCGCATACAAAAGCCCACCCGACCGGTTGTCGGGTGGGCGATTTGCTTGCGAACGAAAGGAGAAGCTCTTACTTCTTCATTTCCACCGTGATGTCGCCCTGCGTATTACGGGCATCGGGCTTCACGTCGAAGGTGATGAAGAGATGCGGCTCCTTGGGCGCGGCGGGAACGTTGAGGGTGTAGGTCTCGGTGTTGTTCACCGTGGCACTGTGCGCGTCTTCCGCCACCTTGGTCTTGCCGTCATAGAGCGTAACACCCTTGATGGTGGCGCGTTTGTTGCCGCCCGTGTGCTTGAAGGTGACCAGACAGGTTCCCTGCGTAATACCCAGCTTACCGAAGAGCTCGATGGGATCGGTGTCCATGGGGACTGTATCGCCGTTCCAGCCCAAGGTGTAGACCAAGCCGTCCGCCGTCCAATCGCGGATGACGGTGTCGGCGGAGATGCCCAGCTTGCTGGTGGGGTCCAGCTCCTTCATCTGCTTGGCATACTTGCGGATGAGCTTGGTGCCGCCCTTACCATAAGCGCGGTGCACGGTGCCGATGGCGAAAGCACAAGTATTTTGCTTCTGCTCGGTGGTCAAAAGGGGATTGGTCAGGTTCTTGTCCAGAATCGCCAGATAGGACTCCGTCGTGAGGGGATTCCCATCCGGACCCTTTTCACCGATTTTACCCACATTGCCGTTCCTGTAGTCTAAGGCGGCGATGTAGCCCTGAGAGTCATCCTTATCCAGCTCACGGAGCAGCTTGCTGTTGGCGGCAGCGGGGCGATTCAGTCCGGGCACACGGGAGGCTTCGAAGAGGATTTTGACCTTATCCTTACCCTTGGCGTCCTCGGCGGCCGTCAGCAGTTGAGACTGCTTGATGACGGCAGCGTGCAGGGGGGTGAGGGCTGCGGCAATCTTGGCGGGGTCAATCTTGGTCCCCTTCCCTTTGTACAGCTGGTCGCCGCGGAGGTACACGGCCATGTTGCGCTGCTTGTTGTAGAGCGCAAGCATGGGGTAGGACTGCTGCCCGCCGGGGTAGTCAATCTTTTCCGTCACGTCCTTGCCGTTCTGCTTCACGGTGCGCTCCATCAGGAGCTTCACCTGCTCCTTCTGCTCGTCCGTGGGGGCGTTGTAGTAGGGCACCATGAGCACCACCGCATTGCCGAGTGCTTTGCGGACGGCGGGGTCCTTGATGATCTTTTCGCAGGTTGCCTTGCCCTTCTTATCCCAGCCTTCGCCGTAGTAGAAGACGGCATAACCATCATCCGTCACGGCCTGTGCGGCCTGGTCAAAGCTGCTCACCTCCTGCACGGCTTGGAGAGGCAGCAGAGCAACGGCGGAGAGAATGGCGAGAGTCAATGATTTTTTCATGTTCTGAAAAGAGGTTTATCTGTTGTTTCCGATGAATCAGGCGGCGGGGGTGCCGTACACATAGAGGCCTTGGAAGTGGAAGAACTCCTTATCGGGGCGGAGGATGCGCACATAGAGTGCCTTGGGGGACTCCGCGCTCAGGTCGAAGCGCATCACGGCAGCACCCTTGTCGATGGGCTTGCCGACATCGTGCCAGTCGTCATCCTTGCCCGTCTCGGACACCTGCACGCGGATGCCGTTCAGGCGGCGCCAGTTTTGCGCGCCCGAGGTGTTGAGCACCACCACGCCGCTGAGCGTGGCATGCTTGGGCAGACGCACCGCGGCCCACGCATTCTCCTGATTGCCGGTGTGGAAGGTACCGCCCACGCCGGGTTCGATGACGCCCCAGTGCGCCAGGATGTCATCAAAGCGGCTGGTGCCGCAGGGGAAGAACACGCCTCCCTGCGAGACGAGCTTGCCGGGGAAGGCATCAAACTTGGGCAGATTGTTCTTGGGCTTGCGGTAGCTCTCGGGCAGCATCTTGGCCACGGTCTGGAAGGTGCTGATGTCGCGCATGTTTTCCGCGGCGGTGATGAGCTGCTTGAGCAGGCCGTTGCGCTGCTCCTCGGTCATGTTCTTACCACCGCCGAAGGCGTCCGTACAAACGGCGAGCATCTTCTGCTTGCCGGCGTCGTCCATCTTCTCCGCAATCTTGTTGCCCCATGCCATCAGCACGGAGGCGTAGGCCTCTTTGGAGATACCGGCGGAAAGGATAGTCTTGAAGAAGTCGACCTTATCATCGTTGCTCACCTGCTTCTTGCCGCCGTACACCATGTTCATCTGGGCTTCGGCCAGTTCCTCGATGCGCCAGCGGTCGATGCCCATCTCGTTCACCTTGCTCCAGAAAAGGGCGCAGGCCTGCTTGCGGGCGTTGACATCGGCCACGGCCTTGCCGAAACCTTCCAGCAGATTCTGGCGGGCCCATTCCGCTGCCACTTCGGGGTAGACAGGCACCAGTTTCTCGCAGAGCGCCTTGTTGAGGGCCTGCCATGCGGCGGCATCCTCCGGCTTGGCGGTCTTCAGCAATGCAGCGTGCTCGCGCCATGCGGCGTAGTTGAGGGGCTGCTTTGTCTCAGCCTTGGTGTAGCACTCGATGGCCTTGTCGACATTCCCCTTGGCGGCATAGCTGCCCGCCATCGCGCGGAAAGCGTCAGAGGCCTCGGTCTTGGGGGCTTCCTCCGCACTGCGGAGCTGTTCCGCCGCGTGCAGGGTGGAATACACATGCACCCCCGTGTTGGGCTGCCAGTGCAGACCGCGCTGCCAATCCAACGAATAGGCGGGCGTCCATTTGCCGTTCACGTATACCACGAAGGAGCAGTGGCCGGGCTCACCCGTGGTGAGGGCGGGCACACCATTGGCCACGGCGGCGGCGGCACCATAGTGCGACAGACCGCCGCAGACGCCGCCCACCTCGTAGGTCTTGTTGAAGTGGTGGTTATACTGGTCCACAAAAGGCTCATAGTAGTTGGAGCCGTGGATGGAATCACCATAAATATTGAGAAGGCGGTATTCACTCTGCCAGCAGGCCCCCGTGTAGCGTTCGTTCGGCAGGTGGATGTTGGCGAGGGCGTATTCCTGAGCCTCGGGGGAGCCGGAATCGTGGTTACCCTTCCATCCGCAGACCACGCGGCGCAGGAAGAAGGGCAGTTTGTACCAATCGGCATTCAGGCGGCCGTCATGGTTGTGCTTGATGTAGAAGGCCGCACGCTTGCACGCCCAATCGGTATCCCAACCATAGCGGGCGAACTCCAACGCGACAGCCGTGGCGGTGTCGCGGTCAAGCTGGTCGTACACAAACTCAGGATCTTCCTTGGCGATGCGGGCCAGAATGTTGATGACGCGGCCGGGCATCACGTTTTCGCCCGTTTCGGTAATCTGCATCACCCAGTCGAGGTTATTGCACACCATTTCCAGCATCTTGGCGCCCTCGGGAGTGGCGGCGACCTCGTCCAGCGTCAGCGGGTTGGCGAGCTCGACCTGCTGGGTCTTCACCGCCGCGGCGAGCTTGTCGTACTTGAGTTTGAGGGAGGCTTCCATCTGCGTGCCCGCAGCGTGTTCCAGCGCCGTGGCCAGTTTCTCCATCTCCTTGGTCTTGTTCTCGATGTCCTTCTGCTTGTCCTCCTTGAACTTGCTGTAGGCTGTGGCGGAATCCGCATCGGCGGCGGTCATCATCCACTGCGCCGCCAGCAGGCGGTTCTGCGGCTCAGCGAGGAAGCTCTTCACATCCCCCGTGCCGGCGTTGAGCATCTCCGTGCTCAGGCGGTCCTTCAACGCAGCGGTGTTCTGCCAATCGGCGGCCTTGAGGTTGCTGCCGATGTAGGAGCCGGGAATCACGCCGTTATGCTGACGCTTGATTTTCGTCTTGCCGCCTTTCTTCGCGCAGCAATTCTGCAAGCCGGCCGCTTTCAACGCTTTATCCACGCACGGCAACTGCCCCGGGTGGGTGTATGCCCATCCGCCGACACCACCCGCAGCCACCAGAAGCAGAGCGGGAATCAGAATCGTTTTTTTCATATGAGGAAGATGTTCGGAATCTTTCTTTATGTTATCAATCCTACTGCGCGGCGGCAAGCACAAATTCACATTTTCGGCATAAAGAAATCGGCATCCGCCCGAGAAGAGCGAATGCCGAAAAAAGGAGATTGTCTCCTACGAGCCTCAGCGGCGGCGGCGGCGAGCCGCAAGAGCGGCCAGTGCCAACAGGGAGAGCGTCGCCGTAGCAGGCTCAGGTGCCTGAATCGTCAGGTTGAGATAGGTGCCGTCAGCATCATGCGTGGCAGAGACGAACTCCAGCTCGCGTGCCTCTCCCCAGCTGCCGTATTGCAGGGTGATAAGCGGCTTGATGTCGCCCGTCGTTTCCCACGTCAGGTCGGTGAAGACAAGGGTGTATTGCGTCGTGGTGGGCGTCAGCAGCGGCAGGATACTGTCGATATCGAGCGTCAGCGTCGCACCCTCCTTCACCATCACCCCGGAAAGCTGGTAGGAATAGAGCACGATGGGCGTTTCCTCACTGTCAGCGGCCAGCGTCATGATCGGGGAGGGGGTTGCAGCCACGGCCACATGGCAATCGCCCGTCACCATCACCCCGCTGCCGTACACCGCCGCCTGCTCACCGAGCACCAGATTGCTCAGTGCCGAGTTCGTTGCGTTGACAACGCCGCTCTCCACCATCAGGGAGGAGGCGCCGCGCATCTTCATGTCCGCCATGGTGTAAGAGAGGCTGTCGAGCAGGCTCACGGCAGCATCCGTCACCATCAGACCGCTGATGGAGCCGTCCTTCACAGACCCGCCCGTGAGGGTGGCTGTACCGTTCTCCGCAGCGGCGGCAACCTTCATGATGTTCTTCACACCGAATTCCGCGCCTTCCTGCACGCTGACGGAGCCCGCACCAAGCTTCGCCGAGTCTGCCGTAAAGCCCGCGCCCTTCACCATCAGCACAGAGGCATCACCCGCCAGATTATTGACGGAGACATCCACCGCACCGAGGCTGACTTTATTCTCGGCCGTGATGGTGGCGGTAGCACCGGAGGCGAGAGTGACGCCGTTTAACGCAACGGCTTCGGCACCCGCGTTAATCTCGGCCTGCGTCACCACGGTCTTGCCATCGGCGATATTCACCTTACGATCCAAGCGGATACCTCCGGTAAAGCCCTCCAGAGAATCAATGAAAATCTTGGACGCCGTGGCCCATGAAGTGTCGGAAGCACCGCTGAGCGAGAGGTTCCCCGCGCCCGTCAGACGATCCACCTTGAGGGAAGAGTAGAAGGTTGTGTCAATTCGGAGTGAGTCATTCAGCGTCAACGTCTCCATATTGATGCGGTGAGCCGGATTGTCGGCTTTACCGGTGCTGGTAATGCCAAGGGTCGAAGCGACATCCGTCGTCAGCGCACGCAGGGTGGAGCCCTCTTTGGAGCCGTATGTCAGACTGCCGCCCTTGAGCACCAGCTCTCGGAGAGAGGTGGTATCCACCTTATCGGAGTTACCATTTTCGCCCAATGCAAGCGAGGAGCCTTTCAGCAGCTCCAGCGAACCGCCGAAGTGAACCATCTCGCCCTTTTTCAGACTGACGCTCGTCGCCAGCTGCATGGTGCCGTCACCCGTCGTCCCGGTCAGGACAGAAAGAGCACTCAAACCGGCATTTGCCTTGTCCACGACCATCAGTGTACCGCCTTCATTAACATGGAAGCCGCTCGCCTCCGAGGTCAGGGCTGTAGCGCTGCTGCCGCCGACGGTTACGACATCCTTATTGACATAGTAGATGTTGTCGTTTGCCAGCTGGATGGCCGTGGTAACAGAGCCTTCCTTGCTGCTGATGGTGGGAACCAGACCGCCGTAGGAATAGGTGCTGGTACCTTCCAGCACATAGTTACCGCTGATGCCGATATTGTCGCCTACGCGCACGGCTTCGCCACGGAAACCATTGGCATCCGCCTGATATCCGGCCACCACGTCGCCGGAACCATACACGGAACCGAGTTCTTCCACATGACTGTTATCGACATTCACCACCGCATCTCGGAAGGTGACAGTACCGCTTTCCGCATGCAGTTCCCCCGTCAGGCTCACCATGCCGCTGATGGTGAAATCACCCGTAGTTGTGACGTTGCCGAGGGAAACATTGCCGTTCACAGAAGCCGTGCCGAGGGAATGAATCGCGCCCTCGGAGATATTCAGAGAAGACGAGCCGTTCGCCGCAATCGTGCCGCCGTTATTCAGGGAGAAACGGCCGCGCAGTTCCATATCGGCGGCATCCGCCACCGACACACCGCAGAGGCGGTTGTCCTCATGATTCAGCACCACAGCCCCCGTAGAGCCGACATCGCCGAGCACCAGCGTCGCATCGGCGTTGATCTGAGATTCCACCACCAACGTGCCGCCCGCACCACCGAGCTTCCACTGCGCATTCTGCGCGGCAAGCGCCGTGCCGGAGGAGCCGTAATGAATCGTCTTACCCTCCTGCGCACCGAGCACAAGGTTGCTGTGAGCGCTCATATCAAAGGGCTCCGCATGGTCCGCCGTGAGCGCCAGCACACCCTGCGAATCGCCGTGCACAGAAGCAAGGATAGAGGCGCTGTTCTTAGCCTCAAATTCCTTGGCAGCCAACACGGCCCCGGAGTGAATATCCCATGTCCCGTTGCCCAGAGAATGTTCGCCCGTGGCGATAAGCGTGCCGTGCGTCACTTCGTTGGTGCCGCTCATGGTGTTGTTGCCGCCGAGCAGCACGCGGGCATTGCCCGCATCCACGCTCACCTTACCGGTACCGCTGACAGCACCATCATAGATGAAATCCTTGTCTGTTTCGGCGGAAAGCTGTACGGCCATCGTACCGCCCTCCAGTTTTACACCGCCCTTGTGGCCGTAAAAAGCGCTGTACTTATCCGTGGCTTCAAGCTCCTGCCCGCCTTCCACATACTCCAGCGCATGGCGCACCCCCTCATGCATGACATAGGTGCCGCCCTGCATCACAGTGACATCACCCGTCAGGCGGGCGTGGGAGCCGAGTTCAAATGTGGCGCCGTCCTTTACCTCCACATTCATGGAGGCATCCGCATAGTGCCAATCATCGGCATTGCTGTAGGACTCACGCGTGCCGGGATTGAGCGTACCGAGGCCGTGCTGCGTCTGCGTGCCGCTCAGGCTCACCATGCCGCTCTGCACGGCCAACCCGCTGTCTTCGTGGGTGCGGAGCTCGGTGTGCAGGCTGTGCAACGTCCAGCTGCTGTCGGCACCGCCGTTGTAGACAACTTTCAGCGAGCCCTCGCCCTTGTCCGAGAAGGAACCGAGATAGACCTCCCCGCCGTTTGTGACCATCAGAGTCGTCAGCGTATCCGCCTTGTTGTTGGTGATGAGAGCCTCCTCCGTCAGCGCGTGGATGGTGAAGCCGTCATCCGCCACGGCGGCAGCATTGTTCCAGGTCATGGAAGCGCCGTTGAAATCGAGCACCGCACCGCCGTTGCCGAAGGTGAAGTCTCGGGCAATCTGATTGACGCCGTTGAGCACCACGGTCGAGCCCGTGTTGGCCAGCACATTGTAGGCGGCAAAACCATTCGTTCGGTCCAGAATGGTCTTGCCGGAGCCGCCGACATTCAGCAAGGCATAATTGTCACCGATACCTTCCAAAATAAGGTTACCTTCGCCTACCTTTCGCCACTCACGGATATAGTCGGCAGGATTGGTGAATTGCAGATACACATCCACTCCTTTATCCACGATGTAGCCGGAGGTAAGGAGCTGTGCTGCACCACCATATGAATCGTAGGAGTAGCTATAAGGTCTGACGGTAAAAGACGCATGTTCCACCCCGTCTTCCTTGGAAAATTGAATATAGCCCAGCCCTGTGTCCAAGACATCCGTCATGCGGATGGTGTTGTCCGTGCCATCCGTCGCCACGAACTGCGTGTTGCGGGAGGCGTAGAGCTCACTCCAAGTCCACTCCGTAGAAGATGTCGCCACGGTCTGGTCGGCCAGATTCATGTACTCCGTGCCGTAGTGATACCAGTTATCCTCGTTCATGACGGGGTTGAGTGCCTTCCATGTGTATATCCCCTTCCCCGTTTTATCAACCGACAGAGTATTGAGGACAAGCCCCGTATCATTATACTTCGAATCGTACAGACGCACGCCATAGGCCGTGGCGGTGTACTTCACGTTGTTAATCGTCTCGGATACGGAGCTCCCCTGCACCTTCATGTTCGTGACATTGAAGAAGTGGTTACCATCCGCAAAGCGGACGGCATCGGTAAACGCATCCAGCTGACCGGGCAACGTGGGGTCAAAGAGAGCCTTGGAATAGGTGGTGTGACCGCCCAAGGCGACCAGAGCATTCACCGCAGAGTATGAGCCGATGTAGGCATACTGATTGGCCGCCGCATCCCAGATGAAGATGGGGCTGCCGGAATCGCCGTCCTGCGGCTGGTAGGGCAGCGGTGCAGCATCGGACAGCGCGGGGTTGCCCGTGTCCACAATCACCAACGAGGGGTTGACGATTTCACCGACGTGGCCACCATCCGCCACGGTGATACCGCCCGTGATATAGGTGTAGGGGTTGCCCTCCCACCAATAGGAATCCGTCTCGGAGAGGTAGTCATACTGGCGGCCGGCGCCGCTGTGGTAAATAGTCTGACCGCTCAGAGCCGCCGCGGAGGTATCACCGCTGTAATAGTTGGCGGGCAGCACATCCGTCGCCAGCTTGTTCAGGCGCGTCATCTTGACATCCTGGGGCTTCTGGTTCCCCGTATTGTTCGAGCAGATCTCCAGATACTTGGAGTCGCGGTACTCGATACCCTGATAGCGCACAGCGTTCTCTGCACCGATGAGGAAATCCGTGAAGGAGGGGTTGAACTCGCGGTTGTGCCCGGCGGTGATGACGGCATTGGGCGCAATGAGGTTACCGGCGCCCGTCGCACCTTCATGAATGACGGAGGAGAAATCAATCATGCCGTGCTCCAGCGTCTTGGTCGGGGTGCCGTCAATGTAGGTGATTGTCACGCCGCCCTCCTGTGTGCGGATGTAGTCCAACAGACTGCTCACTTTGCCGCCCGTCACATAACGTCCGACATTCTGACCGAAATCCGCATAGGTGATGCGCGTTGCCTGCTCAGTCATCATCACGGAGGCGTGCGCACCCGTCATGCAGGTACCCGCACCCGCCATCAGCAGAACAATCCGGCGAAAAAGAGGAAGAGGAAGATGCAGTTTCATGAGGAAGAAAACGATAATCTGATTCTTTGCATCCTACCATCATCCTCTCGGAAAGCAACAAAAAAACACCATCACATCAGGAAAAATCACCTTTTTCCCACTATAACAAAAAACAGGTCCCGACATTTTCGTCTGACCTGTTTCCTATCATGCGGCGTAGCCGCGCTCACAACGCAATCTGCCGTACGTTCAATAATCTCGTTTCAGCAAATAATCGTTGATAGCAAGCAAATTCTCGCGACGCTTGGCGGAGAAGACATCCAGCGCGGCGCGGGCGGAGGCCGTCAGAGAACGGGCTTCCGTGCGGGCGGCTTCCATGCCGATGAGGGCGGGATAAGTGGCCTTCTGCTCGCGGACATCCTTGCCCACGCTCTTGCCGAGCACCTCGGGGGAGGAGGTGACATCGAGAATGTCGTCGATAATCTGGAAGGCGCGGCCGATGTCGTGGCCGTAGGCGGTGAGGGCATCCAGCTGCTCTGCCGTGCAGCCCGCGGACATGCCGCCGAGACGCACCGCCGCCATGATAAGGGCGGAGGTTTTTCCGTCGTGGATGGCTTCCAGCTCCTCCAGCGTGAGCTTGCGGCCCTCGCCCTCCAAGTCCAGCACCTGACCGCCGACGAGATTGAGGCTGCCTGTGCGGTAGGCCAGCTCCGCCACGTAGTCGGAGGCATCATAGCGCTCGTTGCCGGGCACGCGGGCGAGAATGGCAAAAGCTTCCGTCAGCAGGGCATCACCCGCCAGCACGGCGATACCTTCCCCGAACACCTTGTGGTTGGTGGGGCGGCCGCGGCGCAGGTCGTCATCGTCCATGCAGGGGAGGTCGTCGTGGATGAGGGTGTAGGTGTGCAGCACCTCCAGCGCACAGGCGGCGTTGAGGGCGGCGTCCTCGCTGCCGCCGCAGGCGCGGGCGGCCTCCATGCACAGCAGGGGGCGGATGCGCTTGCCGCCCGCAAACACGCTGTAACGCATGGCTTTGTGCAGGGTAGCAGGGGACGTCGTCTCATCCGGCAGCAGCGCGTCCAGACGCGCCTCCACCTTCGCCGCCGTCTCGCGGATAAGCTCTTTGATGTCCATGGAGTCCGATGAAAGAATTACTTGCCGTTCACAAGGATTTCGGCAATCTGCACGGCGTTGAGTGCCGCGCCCTTGCGCACCTGGTCGCCCACCACCCAGAGGTTGAGAGCGTTGTCGATGGCGAGGTCCTTGCGGATGCGGCCCACGTAGCAGGTGTCGCCGTTGGTGGAGTCGAGCGGGGTCGGCCACACGTTGTTGGCGATATCGTCCATGAGGGCCACGCCGGGCTTGCCCTCGTAGCAGGCGCGGGCGCCTTCCACGTCGATGGGCTTCTCAAACTGCGCAATGCAGGAGATGGAGTGGCTGCGGTACACGGGGACGCGCACGCAGGTGCAGGTGACGGAGAGTTTCGGCAGGCCCATAATCTTGCGGCCTTCGTTGAGCATCTTGAGCTCTTCCTTGGTGTAACCCGTGTCGGTGAACTTGTCAATCTGGGGCAGCACATTGAAGGCAATCTGTCGGGGATAGGTGGAGATTTCCACGGGGTGGCCGTCCACGATGGCGCGCACCTGGTTCTCCAGCTCGGTGATGCCGTGCTGGCCGCTGCCGGAGACGGCTTGGTAGCTGCTGGCGATAATCATCTTGAGGCCGTACTGCAGGTGCAGGGGGTACAGGGCCATGAGGGTGATGATGGTCGTGCAGTTGGGGTTGGCGATGATGTTGCGGGGATGATTGAAGGCCGCCTCTCCGTTGATTTCGGGCACCACCAAGGGCACATCGTCATCCTGACGGAAGGCGGAGGAGTTGTCAATCACCACGGCACCCGCGGCACCCGCGATGGGGGCGAACTTGCGGGAGATATCGCCGCCCGCGGAGAAGAGGGCGATATCGACATCGGCAAAGGAATCCTCCGTCAGTTCTTCCACGGTGAGCATTTCACCACGAAAGGCAACCTGTTTACCCGCAGAGCGATGAGAAGCAAGCAGTTTCAGCGAGGCCAGCGGAAAATTGCGGGTCTCAAGGCAGGAAAGAATCTCGACGCCCACCGCACCGGTGGCGCCCACGATAGCAACTCTGGGGTTCTTCATGTTCACGTTGTGTTTCGGGTTGCGCACACGCCCACAGCGGCCTGTGCGCCCGCGAGTATACACGAAAGGAGTGATTATTCAAGAGAAAACTCATAAAATCGCTCACCTCCGCGCCTACGCTCGCGAGCCCCGACATTTTTTATCACAAATGAGAGCGACAAACTGCTCATTTTCCTCTCCGACCACTGTTTTACAGGCGCGACACGGCGGAGAGAATAGCGGCGGGGTAGAGGATGTGCTCCTGCACCTGAATGCGGGCATGCAGCGTCTCGGGGGTGTCGCCTTCCTTCACGGGCACATAGGCCTGCATGATGATTTCGCCGCTGTCCATACCGGCATCCACGTAATGCACGGTGCAGCCTGTCTGCTTGGCACCGGCGTTGAGGGCCTGCGTCCATGCCTCCACACCGGGGAAAGCGGGCAGCAGCGCAGGGTGAATGTTGAGAATGCGGTTCGGAAAAGCGGAAAGTAAGGGTTCCTTCACCAGACGCATGAAGCCCGCAAGGCACACCATATCGATATTCAGGGCCTTGAGCTTTTCCGCCACCTCGGCCTGCAGCTCCAGCGGGAACTTGTTCTTGTAGCCGCCGCAGTCCATCACCTCTGCACGCACGCCGCGCTGGCGTGCACGCTCCAAGATGTAGGCATCCGCGTGGTCAGAGAGCACGATGACAACTTCGGCATCCAAGCGACCATCATCAATGGCGTTGAAGATGGACTGGCAGTTGGAACCCGAACCGGAACCGAGAACAGCAAGACGAAGACTCATAACTCCATGAATCTACCGCAAAACCTGCCCTTTGGCAAGGCTAAAGGGCCGCGAAATATCGACGCAGCCTCGCTGCGCGGGAGGAATGAGGGAGCAAGGCGCGAATGAAGGTCGGGTGACTCTGCGCTTGTACTCATTTCTCTCATGCATAAAATCCGCCGTCCTTCATTTTTTATTTGTGCATATCGCTCTGCATCTGTATTATATGAAAGCAGACACACATCACCCCCACCCATGCACCTTTTCCCTTTTCTCCTTGCCTTCAGTGCCGGGCTCTTCGGCGGCGACCGGCATGACACCCCCGAATGGGTGATGCCCGAGGAAGAGCCGAGCATCACCGCCCCCGCGCACCCCCAAGCCGATGCGCTGGCGGTGACGATGTTCCGCGACCTCGTGAAGGAAAACGCGGGCAATGTCGTCTTTTCCCCGGCCTCCGCAGAATCCCTGCTGCGGCTGCTGCAACAGGCAGCGCAGGGGCAGACGCGCACGGAGTTGGATGCTTTGCCGATGGGGGAACAGGGAATCGAGACGGCGATCCGCCCCCGACAGGCCGCCGCGTTGTACGCCGATAAGTCCTTGCACCTGAAGCCCGCGAAAACTCCCGTACAACGCGTGGATTTTCAGCAGCACCCCGCCGCGGCCGTGAAGGCCGTCAACACATGGTGCCGCAAGCAGACGGAGGGGCGCATCACGAGCATCCTGACGGAGCAGGATATCCACCTGCAAACGAGGCTGATTGCCTTGGATGCCCTGTATCTCAAAGAACGCTGGCTGCGCCCTTTCGAGGAATACAGCACGAAAGAAGCCCCTTTTCACAAGGCAGACGGCTCCGTCGTCAAGGTGCCGATGATGTACCAATCAGAGTTTATCCGCACGGCCGCGGGCGAGGACTGGATTGCCGTTGCCCTGCTGTACAGTCCCAACGGGCGCAAGGGCACGCCCGGAGCGTTCATCGGCATTCTGCCCAAGGGGGATGCCCGAGCCTTTGCCGCCGCCCTCACGCCGCAGAAGTACGCAGCCATCGTTCACGCCCTCGCGCAAAGCAAGCGGAGGGAGACCATTCTGTATCTCCCCAAGTTCAAGCTGACAACAGACGCGATATCGTTGAAAAGCGCCCTCACCAAGGCCGGAGCTGAGACGATGTTCACGGATGCCGCACAGTTCACGTTCGCCGAGCAGCCGCTGCAAGTGGACAATGTGCTGCAACGCTGTTTCGTAGAAGTGAATGAGGACGGCACGGAAGCGGCAGCCGTGACCATCGCCACCCTGAAGCCCTTGGCCATTGCTCCGGAACCGCCGCCCCTCATCCGCTTCGACAAACCTTTTCTCTGGGCTATCGGCGATTTGACAAGCGGTGCCGCGCCGTGGTTCATGGGGCTCACGGAAGAGCCGTGAGGATGGACAATTGCGCACGATATCCGAAACGGCCCCCGACCGGAGACGGATTTCCACGGAGCCCGGGCTCATCAACCGCGTGGGACCGGGTCAGGCATCATGCGCTCATTCCTATGCCCATCAGCCGGCACCGGCACGTGGCCATGCCGCAGGTATAAGCCGCTCTGCGCCAAAAAAGCGAGTCATTGACGGCGGATTGCTCTTGCACGCGCGAGGGTTTTCGTGTATACTCGCGCGTCATGACTGAATTGCCCAAGGCTTACGAACCGACTGTTGTTGAAGAGAAGTGGCAGAGCCGCTGGATGAATGAGGGTTGCTTCCATGCAGACCCCCACTCCGCGAAGCCCGCGTACAGCATTGTGATTCCCCCGCCCAATGTCACGGGTGTGCTGCACATGGGGCATGTACTCAACAACACGATTCAGGACATTCTCGCCCGCCGCGCCCGTCAGGAGGGCAAGGAAGTGCTCTGGCTGCCCGGCACAGACCACGCCGGCATTGCCACGCAGGCTCGTGTGGAGAAGGAGCTCGCCAAGGAGAACCCGCCCCGCACGCGCTACGACGTGGGTCGTGAGGATTTCGTGAAGATGGTGTGGGAGTGGAAGAACAAGCACGGCGGCATCATCATCAAGCAGCTCAAGAAGCTCGGCTGCTCCTGCGACTGGGAGCGCGAACGCTTCACCATGGACGAGGTGTACGCCCCCGAGGTGGCCCGCGTCTTCGCCGAACTCTTCAAGGAGGGCCTCATCTACCGCGGTCGCCGCATGGTGAACTGGGACCCCGTGCTCTGCACCGCCCTCTCCGATGAGGAGGTGGAGATGACCCCCACGCACAGCAAGCTCTACACCATCCGCTACAAGCTGGCGGACGGCAGCGGTCAGCTCCTCGTCTCCACCACCCGCCCCGAGACCATCATGGCGGACGTGGCCGTGGCGGTCAATCCCAAGGACCCGCGCTTCGGGCACCTCGTGGGCAAGACCGTCATCCGCCCGCTCGTGGAAACGGAAATCCCCATCATCGCCGATGAGCACGTGGAAATCGACTTCGGCACGGGTGCGCTCAAGATTACCCCCGCCCACGACCGCACCGACTTTGAGGTCGGCATGAAGAACAATCTCGAAATCATCGACATTCTCACCGCGGACGGCCACATCAACTGCCCCGAATGCCCCGAGCTGCACGGGCTGGACCGCTTCGTGGCGCGCGACAAGTCCATCGAGCTCATCGAGGCCAAAGGTCTGCTGGAGAAGGTGGAAGCCTACGACAACAACGTGGGCCTCAGCCAGCGCAGCGGCGTGCCCATCGAGCCGCGCCTGAGCATGCAGTGGTTCCTCAAGTACCCCTGCGTGAAGGAGGCCGCCGATGCCGTGGCCAACGGCGACATCGTGTTCCGCCCCGCCCGCTGGGCCAAGACCTACGCCCACTGGCTGGAGGGCATCCAGG
>CALBJX010000023.1 GCA_937893015.1 uncultured Verrucomicrobiales bacterium
CTTGGTCCTTCTTCCCCGCGCGGCGCAGCCGCGCCTCAATTTGACTTCGTACATCCCTACAAATCCTTATTTATCTTGTCTTCCTCTCCTCTCTCTGTTACAATGTCGTCATGTCCTATCGTCCTTTCTTCTCTCCTCTCGGTGCGGCGGCGTTGGTGCTGCTGCCGCTTGCAGTGTGGGGTTGCGCACGCTTTTGGTGGTTTCCTACAACGTCTCTCGGTGAGTATGAGGGCGGGGATTTGGAGTTTTTCTGCAAGCAGATGCCGCCGTTGCTGACGTGGACAACGGCGCTGTTCACCTTCTTCATGCTGCCGCCGTGGCGTGCGCGTCAGCGCGGGGCATGGGCGTGGGCGCGTCGCGCCGTTGCTTTTGCGTTTTCGGCGCTCGGGACCATTGCGGCAGGGCTGCTGACCTGCTGCTGCACGGCGGGGTATGACGGGTGGATAATGCCCGTGCTGGCCCTTTCCCTGCTCGGCGCTTGGGTGAGTTTGCTCACCGCGCTCTTTCTGTCTCTCCGCCGTGCCGTAGCCCGACGCCGCGCGGAATCCCATACGTCCGACTCCCGGCCTCCGTCTTTGTGAAAACGCCCCTTCTTTCTCTCTTTGCCGCCCTCCTGTCTCTCTGATGGGGGAGGCCTTTGCGGAACATACCGAAATACAGAGCCTGCAAGCCGGGGCCGAACAGGGCGACGCGGCGGCTCAGGTGGACCGCGGCTATCGCTACGATGAGGGGGGGCTGCGTGCCAGACAATCCGGCTGAATTCCAAAATTGTAATTTTTAAATTGTAAATTGTAAATCCCTACAAATCCCCATTTGTCTTGACCTCCTTCCCCCTCTCTGTTATCATCTCGCTATGTCCGTGAGTTCCTGTCTTTCCCGCTTTTCA
This sequence comes from uncultured Verrucomicrobiales bacterium, assembly GCA_937893015.1. GTDB lineage: Bacteria > Verrucomicrobiota > Verrucomicrobiia > Verrucomicrobiales > Akkermansiaceae > Akkermansia. Next base: position 887 of record CALBJX010000023.1, read on the forward strand.
CCTGTCGGTGCGGCGGCGTTGGTGCTGCTGCCGCTTGCGGTGTGGGGTTGCGCGCGCTTTTGGTGGTTTCCTACAACGTCTCTCGGCGAGTATGAGGGCGGGGATTTGGAGTTTTTCTGCAAGCAGATGCCGCCGTTGCTGACGTGGACAACGGCGCTGTTCACCTTCTTCATGCTGCCGCCGTGGCGTGCGCGTCAGCGCGGGGCATGGGCGTGGGCGCGTCGCGCCGTTGCTTTTGCGTTTTCGGCGCTCGGGACCATTGCGGCAGGGCTGCTGACCTGCTGCTGCACGGCGGGGTATGACGGGTGGATAATGCCCGTGCTGGCCCTTTCCCTGCTCGGTGTCGCCGTGAGCCTGCTCGTCCCGCTCCTCCACTGGCTCTGCCGCGTTGGCTTCCGCCGCTACGCAGAGTAACCCATACTAAGGCGATTTTTCCTTGTCGCAGCGGCTCCGCTGCGATAGGATGGGAGTATGGAGTTTTTATGCCGGTTCATGCGCTTCCTGATTGCGCTCCTTTCCCTGTATCTGTGCTTGGTTGCCTTCGAGTATCTGTCGGAGTGTGTGCCCGATACTTCCTTTGACCATGAGATAACCCGACTGTGGTGGGGCAGAGGGACGGAGAGCGTCGTGCTGAAAGAAAAGGAGTGGGTGTCACCAGGGGGCGATTATTGGGAGAAGGGATATGATATCGCCTTTACCTTCCGCCTGTCGGGCGGTGCCGTCTTGTCCATGAAGTATGATGCTTATCGGATGACGATAGCGGCGGAGGATCCGGCAGAAATTGAGGGAGGACATCCCGCCGAGGGGGAACACACGCTTCGGGTCGGGTATGGGGCGGAGGAGTTCTGCCTGCTGGATGGCAAGCCGCTTCCCTCTCGTTGTCTCCGTAAGGCGGCGGGCAAAGGGGTGCATCTCCAAAATGTGGGAACGGGGGAAATCGCGCTTTCCGACTTGCGGGTGGAGTTCCCGCAGTGGCGCAATCCCCGCCCGTTGGCAACGCGCGAGGCACCGCGCACGGCAGAAGAGCTGCTCTACCGCGGCAAAATTTGGGCTCGTTACCTCATTTATTCCGAAGCACCTCCGCCCCTGCCGATTCGCTGAGGCCGGCTCAGGTCGCGGTCAGCTTTCGGTTATTCATATTCCCCCTGCGGTAAGATATCGTCTATCGTCAGGACGGGAACAGTCTCTGCGGGCATGTTGCTGAACGCCGGGGGAATTGCATCCTCTGTGAGGAGCAGGGGGCGGTGCAGGGGAGCAGGGTGGGGAGCCGTTGCCGTCAATGCAGTGGCAGCAACGGTGAGGATGGTGCATTGTGCTGCGGTTGAGGCGGCGGCTGCCCAGTGTGCCTGTAGGGCGTGGGGGTAGAGGGCGGTGTCAGGAGACAGCGCGGGCGGGGAGAGCAGGGCGAGATCGACGCGCAGGGCAGAACGAGCTGCCTCGTTCTCCAAGAGCCCGCTGGCTTTGTCCAACTCGCCGCCGGGGCATTCGATGCGGAAGGGCAGCGCAGCGGCGGAGAGGCGGGAGACGAGCGCGGGGCAGGGCGTCACCAGCGTGAGCGGGTGTCGGGCGTAGGCCACATCATTTGCCAGCGCAGAGATTATCGCGAGTGCTCCCTCCGCCGGATCGAGATACACGCGCACACCGGGTGTCAGGTGCGGGCGGGCGAGGGCGGCCAGCTGGCAGTCGAGCCTCGTTCCGTCTTCGCTGCCGCCTTGCGGCAGAATGTAGCGTGCGCCGCCGTGCACGCGTTTGAGCAGCCCCTGCGCCTGCAGGGCGACCAAGTCCGTGCGGATGGTTTCATCCGTCACCTCCAGTTCCTCCGCCAGCTCGGCAGACCTCACCGTCCCCCGCTGCTGCAACAGGCGGAGGATGAAGGCGCGGCGCTCGTGAGAAACATACATGATGGAATTACAAATTACAAATTACAAATTGGGAAATTCGGCGCGGCTTTGCCGCGCAGAGAAAAGGGACGCAAAGCGCTTTAAGAGGCTAATCCTGATGCAAACGCATCGAGTTTGTCAAGAAGGGCGGCGGCGGCTTCGCGGATGAGGGCGAGCGTTTCCGTGGGGAGCTTGCCTTCGTCTTGGGCGGTGAGGTTTTTGAGGCGTTCGGAGAGGTGGTGCAGGCGGCGGGTGGCGAGGTCCAGCGGGTACTCCTTCTGGCGGGTGAGGAGGATGGTGGCGAGCAGCTGGGAGACGAGCGCGGCGTAGCGATTAATAAAATTTTCCGCGGCGGCGCGGGCTTCGGGGCCCTGCTTGCCGTGTTGCAGCAGCTCGTTCTGCACAATGCCCGTCAGGCGCGAGGTGGCGTAGAAGAGCGGGTGGTGCATGGCGCGGCGCACATCCTTCGCGTGCTCGGGGTCCACAAAATCGAGGATTTCCCACTCGCGGCGTTCGCGGGCGGGCTCGGGCGGCAGGTGCGCCTCGTCCTCCGCCGCCTTGCGGGAGAGAATGTCCGTGCGCCCCATGACATAGGCCTCGCTCAGCTCGCCGCCTTTTTCGTGGCGGTATTTGGTGTGGATGGAGGCGTAGATGGCCATGCGGGCCTCGGCGCGGTTGAGGCGCGTGTCCCAGAGGCAGGGCGGGAAACCGCTCTCGCGCATGTCTGCCACGGCGGGGCCGCAGAAATGCTCCGTGTTGTAGTCTACATGGGTGCGCAGGGCCTCCATGTTGAGGAACTGCTGGGCGTTCTCCTCCTCCCAGCTCATGTCCCACTGGGGCAGGGAAATGTCGTAGGAGAACGCCGTCGTCTCGATGAGGACGCGGTGCTCCGCCCCCACGAAGAACTCCAGCGAGAGGGCGTTGGCCGTCATGCGGCGGTTGTCCTCCTCCGGCAAACGGCGGGAGAGGGTCATGTCGCCCGCCGTGAGGGCGGGCAGGGGCTCGCGCAGACGGCGCAGCACGGGGTGTTCCGACTGCTGCTCCGCCGCGGCGGCGAGGTTGGTGAAGCTCACGCGGCAGCCCGCGATATCGCGCAGGCAGTTCCCCGCCATGGAGAGCTCGATAGGCTCCCCGCCGTCAATGCCCCACAGCTGCAACACGATGCTCCCGGGCGTGGTGTTATCCACCACCCCCCGCGCAATCAGCGGTGCCAGCATCGCAAGCATTTTTCCCTTTCTTCCTTTCCTCCTTGCGGCGAAGCCGCCTAACTCAAACTTCGTACATCGTACATCGTACTTCGTCCATTCCTCAGAGCGTCGGGTTCGGCAGGCTTGCCGCCAGCTTCTCGACTGCTTCCGGGGCATTCATCAGCTCCACCACGGCATCCCAGCGGCCCTGCATGAGTGCCTCGCGGGGCTCGGCGGGCATGGTGATGGGGAAGGAAGCTTTTTCACAGCTCAGCGTCATGGCGGCGAGGTCCAGCGTCCACTGCGTCTCGGGCTCCGCTTCGGTGAGAGCCGTGGCGGCGGCGATGTCCGCATGCGTGGCGCAGACGCAGGGCAGGCCGAGGCCCGTGCTGTTGCCGAAGAAGATTTCCGCAAAGGTCTCGGCGATGATGGCCTGAATGCCCGAACGCTTGATGGCCTGCGGCGCGTGCTCGCGGGAGGAGCCGCAGCCGAAGTTCTCGCCGCCCAGAATGAGGACGGCACCCGCATGCGCGGGATTGTCGATGGGGTGGCCCTTGGAGGAGCCGTCCGCGTTGAAACGCTCGTCGTAGAACATCGTGCCCGCCAGCTCATCGAAGGTCACGCACTTCAGAAAGCGTGCGGGGATGATGCGGTCGGTGTCCATATCCGCCCCCGCCACGGGAACGGCCTTGCCGGTAATACTCTGAATCTGATGAAGAGGCATGAAAAAAGTTGGAAGTTGGAGGTTGGAAGTTGGAAGTGTGAAATTCCGCGCGGCGGAGCCGCGCCTATATTTCCAATTTGTAATTTGTAAATTGTAATTTGTAATTCTCAAAAAACCTCGCGGGGGTCAGAGACACGTCCCGTTACGGCCGCGGCAGCCGCCATCAGCGGGCTCATGAGCAGCGTGCGTCCCGTCGGGCTGCCTTGGCGGCCTTTGAAGTTGCGGTTGCTGGTGCTGGCGCAGATTTGGGCACCCACGAGCTTGTCGGGGTTCATGGCAATGCACATGGAGCAGCCCGCCTTGCGCCATTCGAAGCCCGCCGCGCGGAAGATATCGGCAATGCCCTCTTCCTCGCACATCTGCGCGGTCATCTGGGAGCCGGGCACGGCCAGCGCCTTGATGCCGGGGGCAACATGTTTACCCTTCAGCAGCGGAGCCACGGCGCGGAAATCCGTGATGTGGCCGTTCGTGCAGGAGCCGATGAAGACCACATCCACGGGTAGGCCCTTGATGGGTTGCCCCGCCGTGAGCTTCATGTAGTCCAGAGCGGTGGTGTACGCCTTGCGGGACTCCTCGTCCTTGGCATCGGCGGGGGAGGGAATCGTTTCGTTGATGCCGATGTTCATGTCGGGCGAGATGCCCCACGTCACGGTCGGCTCAATCTCCTCGGCGGGGATGATGACGACGTCATCATACTCCGCATCGGGGTCGGAGGCGAAGGATTTCCAGCGGGCGACGGCTTCGTCCCACGCGGCACCCTTGGGTGCATAGGGGCGGCCTTTCAGGTAGGCGAAGGTCGTCTCATCGGGGTTGATGTAGCCGCAGCGGGCGGCACCTTCGATGGCGAGGTTGCAGAGGGTCAGTCGGCCGTCCATGTCCATGGCCTCGATGGCGGAGCCGCCGAACTCGTAGGCGTAGCCCAGACCGCCGTTGGCCCCCAGCTTGCGGATGATGTGCAGCGCAACATCCTTGGCGGTGACACCGGGGCGAAGACTCCCTTCCACGCGCACGTTGCGCACCTTCAGCGGGCTCATGGCGAGCGTCTGCGTGGCGAGCACGTCGCGCACCTGCGTGGTGCCGATGCCCATGGCAATGGCGCCCACCGCGCCGTGTGTGGCGGTGTGGGAGTCGCCGCAGACGATGGTCATGCCCGGCTGGGTGATGCCGAGCTCGGGCATCACCATGTGGACGATGCCCTGCTGACCGCTCGGCAGGTCAAAGAGACGGATGTTGTTCTCCGCGCAGTTGCGGCGCAGAGCGTCCAGCATGGTGGCGGCGCGGGGATCGGCATAGGGCTCGCTTTGGTCATCCGTGGGGATGATGTGGTCGGGCGTGGCGAAGAGTCGCTCGGGGTGCAGCACGGGTAGCTTGAGCTCTCGCAGCATGGCGAAGGCCTGCGGGGAGGTCACCTCGTGCAGGTACATGGTAGCGATAAACAACTGCGTGCGCCCGTCCGGCAGCGTGCCGATGGTGTGCGCGTCCCATACTTTGCGGTATAATGTTTTGCCCATAACGTGTTCAAGGGGTATTCTACCATCCGCACCCGTGCGCGTCAAGGCAGCGCGGCGTTCACTTGTGTCAGCACACGGAGAAACAGCATCAGCACGACAAATGAGCAGTTTGTAGGGATGTACGATTTACGATGTACGATGTACGAAGTC
>CALBJX010000024.1 GCA_937893015.1 uncultured Verrucomicrobiales bacterium
CTCTTTCTCGACCTTGCCCGTCTTTTCATTGCACTTCTGCACAATCCACCCTTGCCCCTGTGTATTTGGCTTTGAGCAAACTAAAAATTTTGTTCAATGTTCGGGGGTCATTATGTCAACCCCTCCGCCATTATCGGGGCCCTTTCTGCACGATAGCATACCACACTCCGTGAAGATGTGCAAGCCCCATTCTGCGGAATGGGGGCTTGCACATCTCACGACGGCCGCTTGACGTAGCCCGGCGGCCGTCGTGAGATGCCGGGGCCTGTCCCGTTTATTGGACACCCCTCTAAAGTTCGGGGAAACGCCAATCTCCGACCCTGTGCGTCTTTCGGCAGCGGGCCGTTATCGTCGCGTCTATCAAGAGGTGCCCGCCCACCCGTTCGCCAAAGGGGGCTTCCGGGGGGCCCGCCCGGCGGGGTGTGCTTGTCGGGGGGTTCGCCGGGCGGGCCCCCCTCACGCCCCCCGGTGCCGTCCGCCGGGCTTTCCGGGTCTCTGCTTGTCCGGGCCTTCTCCGCCCGGCTGCCGTCCCCGCCCTGTCGGGTTTGGCTGGCCCCGCGTCGTTTCGGCCCGCTGCCTCTGTCTTGGGTTCTCCGTCGGCTGGGGGCTGGGGGTTCCGCCGCTGCGGCGGCGGCGGGGGCTGGGGGTTCCGCCGCTGCGGCGGCGGCGAGGGAAAGCAACCGCAGCCCGCAGCCCGCCCGCCGCCCTTCCTCGCGTTGCTCGCCGATGGGCGGCGGGCGGGCTGCGGCTGCGCGGGGGCTGCCCTCGGCGGGGCCCGCTTGGGAGTGTTCTGTTTTCGATCGCCGTCGGGGTACGTCGCTGCGGCGGGTCTCTCTTGGGGCCCCCTTTGGAAAGCGGGCCCCGCCGAGGGCATCCCCCTGTAAACTCTGCTCGCCGCAAGGCAGGAGGAGGGCCCCGCGTGGGATGGGCCCTCCTCCAGTTGTCAGCATATTCCGAGGCGGTATGTCAAGCGCTGCCCGCCGGGCTTGCGGGGGTCGCCCGGCAGCGTTCTGTCGCTTGACATACTCGCCCGCTCCGTTCATCTGAGCCGCTTCACCGTCATGCACCCATGCACGTCTGCGTCTGTCCACTCCATGCCCCACGCTGCTGCGGCTGCTACCGTTGCCGCGACGCTGGTCGGCGCTCTGACCGTGACCCCGATGGGGTGCGCTGGATGCTCCACCCACCACATACGGGGGCCCTTGTACTCCGGCGGGAAGGCCGCTTCCTGCTGCCGCTGCTGGCGGCCTCTGAGGGCGATTTCATACGGTTCCATGCCCGTTTCCTCCCTCGATTCTCGCGAATGTCGGTTCTTTCGGGTGCCCGTCCGTGATTGCGCGGGCAGTTCTCCACAGGCCTCCGAGCTGGATAGAATGCTCCGGGTGGTAGGCCATCAGGGCCACTATCCTGTCGGGATTTGGCGTGGTGTCGCAGCATTCCCAATGGGCGTAAGTGCTGCGCGGGACACCGTACTCCGCTGCCATCTCTGCTTGCGTCATGAACTGCTGCATCCGGTAGCGGTACAGCCACGTTCCGAGGTCGGGCGCGTGGAGCAGCGCGTTCTCCGCTCTGATGTCTCTCACAGTTCCACCCCCAACTCAGCGAGCAGCTGGAGCGCCTTGAGCTTCTTGAAGTGCTGGGAATCGCCGCCCGGCTTGACCTCCAGCGCCTCCGCGATCGTCCGCCGCTTGACCTCCTCGCGGGCTCGCTCTGCGGCCTCTGCTACCGCGTCGTTGTGTTCTTCCACGATGCCCTTGAAGATGACCCCGGCACGCCGGAAGGTGCCCCAGCGGCCTTGCTGCGCGGCCCAGCGTGCGAGGGCGGTCAAGCTCACGCCGCCTTGCTGGCCATCTATCCAATCCAAAATATCAAGTACCTGACGGCTTTCATCGGCTCGCCCTCGCGCCGCCTCCGCTGCCGCTGCTGCTTCCGCCGCCAGCGGCCCCCGCAGCGCCTCCGGCGGGTATACGTGCTTGCCCTCCATGCGGGCTTTATCCGTCTCATGGAGCAAGTACGCCATGGCACCGTCGCCGTTGTCCTTGGTCTCGATTCTCTCCGGGGGAACTCCCAGCTTCTTGGCAATCGCCGTCACCGTGTGGGCGTGAGGGAACCTCATGAGCGTGTGGATGTGGGCCGCTTTCAGCTCTCCCCCTTCCTTCACGTCGAGGTCGTGGAGGATGCTCACCCATTCACACCCAAGGGCCTCCCCCAGCCGCTCCACAGCAATCTCCACGCGGTCGGCCTCTTCCGGATAGGTCGTAACCTCCAACCATCTGCTGCGCGGTGCGGTCTCTTTCTCGACCTTGCCCGTCTTTTCATTGCACTTCTGCACAATCCACCCTTGC
>CALBJX010000025.1 GCA_937893015.1 uncultured Verrucomicrobiales bacterium
CAAACTTCGTACATCGTACATCGTAAATCGTACATCCCTACAAACTGCTCATTTGTCCCGCAGCGACCGCTATCGGCCCAGTCTCTTGGCGGCGGCCTCTGCCTTGCGCTCGTATTTGCGGCGTTTCTGCATGTCGCTCTTGTGAGCGGCGAGGTAGCGGAACCACGCGAGCTTGGCCCGCAGAAGCAGGCGCAGCGGGGCACAGGGCGGCGGGACGGCGTCCCAGTCGGGGTACTGTTTCTCCAGCGAATCCTCGATGTACTTCATGGGGCGGCGTTCATCCCAGGTGATGCCGCGGCGGCAGACGCGGGCGGGCACCCCCGCCAGCAGGCAGTGCGGCTCCTCAAAACGCCCTGTCACGATGCTGCCCCAGCCGACCATGCAATCGTCCGCGATGGTGGTATTTTTGCCGATTTTGACATCCATGCCCACCCACACACGCGCACCGATGCTGATGCGTTTGCCGATGTTGAGCGAGCCGTCCTCACGGCGGATGGTGTGGCCGTCCGTGCACCAGACCCGGATCCCCAGCGAGAACATGCAGTGCTCCCCGATGTCAATGCTGCTGCCGTCCTCTGCGCACATGAGCTCCGCCTCCCCCAGATAGGTATGGCGGCGCACGATGATGGTGCAGTTGAAGCAAGGGCAGCCGGGCGAGCCGAGCACGATGCTGCAGGGTTTGCAGACCCATACGCCCTCCTCGATGATGACAGTGTTGCCCACGCCGTACACGCTCACCGAGCCGCGGAAGGAGTCCGTATCGATGCGCACGGTGTTATCATAGCCCTGCACGCGCACGTCGATGTCGTGCGCCTTGCGGGAGATGCGGATTTCCTTTTGCGGCTTGATGCCCGAGATGCGGAGGCGGCGGTGGCGGAAGAGGCTCATGGGAGGCGGTTAAGATGTGTTACTATATCCGCTCCGGCGTCCGGCTGTCAAGCACATTCGCTCCGGCTGCTGCGCGACGGGGCAACACGCAAGCAAGCGCTGTGCACCCCCGAATCTCACGCGCCGCACATTACCACATTGACATGGTGCCCCCACAGGGGTATGCTGATGCCATGCAGCCGATTCTCGTTCTCATGGCTCCCGGTTTCGAGGAGATTGAACTCACCGCCCCCATCGATATCCTGCGCCGCCTCGGCATCGAGGTGGTGACGGCCGGCACAGAGAGCCGCACGGTGACAGGCGCCCACGGCATCACCATGCAGGCAGACATGCTCATGGTGGACGCGGAGGCAGAGAACTTCGGCGGCATCATCCTGCCCGGCGGACCCGCCAGCTGGACACTGCGCGACACGCCCCGCGTGAAAAAGCTCGTGCAGGAGTTCATGGCCGCGGAAAAGCTGGTGTCCGCCATCTGCGCCGCCCCCATCGCGCTGGAAGCTGCGGGCGTGCTCTCGGGGCGCCGCGTCACCTGCTACCCGGAGGTGAAGGGGGACCTCACCTCCGCCGCGGAGGTGACGGATGAGCCCGCCGTGACGGACGGCAACATCGTCACAGGCCGCGGTCCCGGTGCCGCCTTGGAGTTCGGCTTTGCGCTCGGGGCTTACCTCGGCAAAGCGTCGGCCATCCCGGCCCTGCGCGCGGGCATGTGCATGCCGGGCTGACAAAGAACGCCCCTGCCCTGCGCCGTGGCAGGCAAAAGCGCCCCCCGGCACACCATGCGGAGACGGGGCAACGACCTCCCGTTACACGCCCAGCTCGCGGCCTTCGCCGTCGCGCAGAAGGTTGCAGAGCAGCAGCACGATATCAATCAGCTGCCAGACACCGAAAAGCCCGGCCGTAAAAAACTGAATGATGCCCGCAATGGGGCGACCGAGATAAATGCGATGCAGACCGCAGAAACCGATAAACCCGGCCAGAGAAAGCAGCAGCGCCGTGCCGCGTGATTTGAGGGGAGATTCCATTGTAGTTGGTGTTATTGTTGTTGTGACAGAAGAGTTTTGGCTCGCGCGGTGAGCGCCTCGTTGGTGTTGGGGAGGGCATCCTCCTGAACTTCGGCAAGAAGGGTTTCGAGCAGGGTGCGGAAGAGAGGCCCGGGCTTCTGCCCCAGCTTCATGAGATCGCCGCCGTTGAAGCGCAAATCCTTCACCGTGAAGGCGGCCTCCGTCTCCAGCACCTCCTCCAGCAGCATCATGGCCGTGCGCACGCGGTCCGCCTTGCGCTGTTGGCCGTAGTCGGAATGCGCCGCAAGGTCCGCCTTCTGCACGGCGAAGAGACGGCGCACATTCTCCAAGCCCACGCGGCCGATGAGCCGCCGCATACCTGCAGGGCGGGTCGGGAAATCGTTATCGTGCTCACGCACCAGCGTCACCACATCGCGCAGGGTGTCCGTGTCGCTCTTGAGGGCAAGCAGCACCTCCTTCGCCATCTCGGCGCCGCGCTCGGGGTGGCCGTGGAAATGGTCGCGGCCGTTCTCATCCGTCGTGCGGCAGGCGGGCTTGGCGATATCGTGCAGCAGCATCGTCAGGCGCAGCAGCTCATCTGCGGGGGCAAAATGCACCGCCCAGGCCGAGTGCGTCCACACATCATGCTTGTGATAGGGCGTGTTCTGCTCACAGCCGATGGTCGGCGCCAGCTGCGGGATGATGACGGCAAACACCTCGGGATAGGCCAACAGCATGGACACCGCGCCCTCGCCGACAAGGATTCCCTTCAGCTCCTTGAAAATGCGTTCCGCGCTCACATTCTCCAGCAGGTGGCGGTTGCGGCGCACCGCGTCGCTCGTCTCGCGCTCTACATCAAAATTGAAGCGGGACGCAAAGCGCAGCGCACGCAGAATGCGCAGGCCGTCCTCGTTGAAACGCGCATCGGGGTCGCCCACGCAGCGCATCACGCGGGCGCGGAGGTCCTCCTGCCCGCCGAAGGCATCCACCAGCCCGCGCACGGGGTTGTAGGCCATGGCATTGATGGTGAAATCGCGGCGCGACAAGTCCTCCTCCACATGAGACACAAAGGAGACGGAATCCGGGTGGCGGTTGTCAGTGTAATCTCCATCCACGCGGAAGGTCGTCACCTCCACAGGTTCATGGTCCACCATCACCGTCACCGTGCCGTGCTGCAAGCCCGTCTTAATCACATGAAACTTGCGGAACACGCGCAGCACCTCCTCGGGCAGCGCATTCGTGCACACATCCCAATCCTTCGGCTCCCGCCCCATCAAACTATCCCGCACACAGCCACCGACGACATACGCCTCGAACCCGTATCGTTCGAGCCGCTCCAACACAGTCAGGGCATAGTCGGGGATGTTTATCACGCCCCCATTGTACCTTCTCCCCACCCGAAACACAAGCCGAAAGCGCCGTGCCCGGACGCCGTGCCCGAACTTCCTCGCCTCATACGGAGAGGCGATAATGTTGACGCCGGCCGGGGAATGGGGTATAGTGGGGAGCATGAAAAAGTTGTTGTGTCTCTTGGTAGCGGGGATGCTGGCGGGTGCGGCGGCAGGGCAGGACGCCGTGCCGACGGCGGTGGAAGGCGCGACCTATCAGTTCGGCAACACCTATGTGGGGGCACATTCTACGGAGAAATGGCTGGACGGCGGCGATGTGACCGTGCGCGAGAGCACGGAGGGCGCGGATTTGAGCGGCGCCATGGTGGTGGGCAATGAGAACGACGGGGTGAACCAACGCGCGTACTGGGGCAAGGTAACGATGACGGGCGGCGAGGTGGACTCCCTCATCGCGGTGTGGTGCCCGCACGGCGATGCGGGGCACGGCATGGTCGTCATGCAGGGCGGCACGGCGCACAGCGTCATCGGCGGGCAATCCGTGGATCATGAGGCCTACAACAACACCGTCATCATGACAGGCGGCACGGCCAAAGAGGTGATGGCCTCAAACGCCGGCTCCGCCGCGGCGACCTTCAACAACATCTACCTCATCGGCAAAGGCGGCGAGGCGACCATCGATGATGTCCGCTACACCCACACGGATACCATCTCCATCAAGCGCCTGTACGGCGCCACCGGCAACAGCCTGACGCACAACGCCATCGACCTCTACGGCACCGGCATCGCGGTCGGCCGCATGGACAACGCGGACATCCTGACCTTCCACCTCACCGCCGAGACGAGCGACGCCATCCTCGACCTCACCCTCCCGCTGGACCTCATCGACGTCACGCTCAACTTCTCCGCGCCCGACACCTTTGCGGACCTCCCCCTCGGCACCGCCCTCACCCTCATCTCCTCCCCCGCCGAAATCCGCCTCACAGACGACCAGCTCGCCCGCACCTACACCATCACTGACGGCTCATCCCCCCTCACCACCGCCCGCCTCTCCTACACCGAAGGCGTCGGCCTCTCCCTCCTCCTCGCCCCCGAACCGCAGACCTCCCTCCTCGCCCTGCTCTCCCTCGCCGCCCTCCTCCGCCGCAGGAGGAAGTGAGAGCGCGGGGGAAGCGGCTCAACGCTTCTTCCGCTGCTTAGAGGCTTTGCGGGTTTCGAGCCAATGGAGCTTGCCGTTGAGCGCACAGCCGCCGACAAATTGCGCGGCGCCGCTCAGGGATTTGAAGGCATAATCCTTTTGCGTGATGAGACTCTCTCCGACCTCCTGACGCAGCGCAACGGCAGAGGCGAGGCAGGAGTTTTTGGTCTCCGCGCAAAGACGGCTGCCCGCCAGCACGATAATGCCGCCGTCATCCGTCAGGCGACCCACGGCATCCGCGCCCGCCACGGTAAAATAGCGCAGGTTTTTGTCCTTCTTCGCCCCCTGCCCCATGTCGGGATGATAGATGCGGTTGTAGACATTGCAGAGCTTCTCGCCGTTCCACGAGAGGTAGGCGAAGGCGTAGACATTGTTGGTCTGCCGAAGGCGCTTGGCCAGCGCATGGGGCGTCATCACCTCGCCGTTCACCTTAATTTTATCGGGGCCGCACACCACCGCCTCCGTGCGGTGGGCGGGGTCCTTGTCCTCATACACCAGCACATCCCCATCTTTGAGCCCCATCACATAAAAATCATACTTCGGCGCGCGGGGAGTGGACGGGCGGCACACCACATCCCCGGCCAAACGCTGGGGAGGCTCCGGCTCTACCGGCACCATTTCCGACGCCACAGGCAACGCGGGCTTCTTCTCCGGCTGCGGCTTCACCTCCATGCGCTCCGCCTGTTTCTCCAAGAAGTGATAGCCCATCAGGTTCAGCACCACCCCCGTGTGGGTGATACACTCATCCATCTCCTGCTGAATCGTCGTAATCCCGCACCCCACCGAAGGCGGCATGGAATTTTCGATATTCATCCGCGCGGCATCGGTCGCCAGCTCATGAAAACGATTCTCCAAATAATTAAGGTGGGCTGCATTGAACACGGCATCCCCCGTGCTGGTGAGCACCAGCGTATGCGACCAAAAGCTCTTGCTGTCACTCACGGAATGCTGCTGCAAACGGCGATAAATATTCTGCGCCTGCCCGATATAGAGCGTCTGCGCCCCCTCCTTCTCCCCCATCAGGAAATAGATGCCGCTCCCCTGCAACTCCTCCACCGCAGCCGCCTCCTTCAGCGCCGTCCGCGGAAAGCGATACACAATCTCGCTCCACCGCGACCGCGTCACCTTCACCACGCCCTCTAACGAAGCAGACACCACATGAAACGTCAATCTGTGCTCAGAAGCCATAACCATCACTAACACAAGCACTATAACACCCCCTCCGCCCTATATCAAGGGAGAAATGCCGTCATTTCAACGGAAATTCACGCACACCCCGTCCACATGGCGTATATACGCCATGCAATCTCATTCAATCTCAACGGATGCAGCACACCTTTCCATAGGGTGTATATACACCGCAGTCTCTCACCATTCGCCACATTCCCCCAACGCCCCGCCGCGCACACCCGACGCACTATCGACAATCGACTCACATAAAAATCTTCACATTAATGAAGGCAGCTCACACCGACTTCGAGTCATACGATACTCATCATCAGCAAAAATAGCCCTATAAATCTCCTCAATATACAGTGGCTGAGCTGTTCCCTTTAAGGGACTATTTTTCATCGCTTGAATAACTGCCGCTGCTGTTGTTCGACGGCTAACTGGGTATCTAGCCCCCAATATGATAGCACTAATGTAGCGCGTCAATCCCGATACAAAAAAGGAGTCTTCTCGGTACTCTTTACACCCACCCAGAGTTACCATTAAGCGCCATTCACGTTCATAACTCCACTCTAGCGACTTGCTGAAAAAGACCTTAGAAATCTTCAAATCCTGCAGCACTCCATCCATAAAAAAGGCACCTCCCATCCCCAGTTTTCTCTTAGGGCGTTTCGCGGCATAGGCGACCTCCACCAAAGTTGCATAGAAAGGGCCGTTCTTATCCTTCTCCGAAGATTTTCCTATATACCAGTACTGCCTCGGCTCATCTCTATCACCTGTGGGCAAATCGATGAGAACATATTGATTTCTTTTCTCCCCGTCAGGTGATTCTTCATCAGCGAAAAAGGGCGCAAAATCATCACTTAACTCACCTCTGTCCTGCACGGGAAAATCAAACTGCAAACATACACCCTTATGCGCATCTGCATAATGAGCCCACATGAGAGGATTATCATCTACTGAAGAGAAACTAATGAATCCGCCCTCTTCTCGTGTAGGTGTCTGATTCTCATCATCCTTTGCCGGAAGAAACTCGAGCGGGTCATTACATCTTTCGGGTACAGACACCTTCATTCTATCCTCCGCCAAAACATTATAGAGGTGCTTAGCCGGCATGAAGTAATACAAGCGGATATAATCCTTACCATCATCTCCCTTCACAAATGGCAAATGTTCTGTTGGCATAATCCTTACTCGTACATTATTTTCCTTTACTCACCCCCGCACAAGGTTCATCAGGCTTTCGTAACTGTCGACGACATCGTAGCGGACGGAGTCGGAGCTGATGGCCTTGAAGTGTTCTCGGGCGCAGTGAATCTTGGATTTTTCAATTTCTCGCAACTGGAGGGAGTCCATGCTGCCTTTCGTTTCTGCGACAAAGTAGATGTGCTTGATATCGCCCTCACGGAATGAAATCGCCCAGTCGGGATTATAGTGTCCCACAGGGGTATTGATATAAAAACCTTTCGGGAGTTTAACATATACCGCCACCTCCTCGCAGGTGTCCAACTGCTCGGCAAATTTCTTTTCGTTGGTAGAATCGTACACCAAATGGTCGTAGAGGTGCTTGTCCGTCTTCATGGCGTTGGCACCTAAGCGTCCCTTAATGGTGGGGTCTGTGAATACGTTCGTTTCGTAGCGTTCTTCCGTGACGTGGTAGGTGATGTGTTCAATAATCACCGTGGCCTTTTCCTCATTGATGAGGTTAGTCGCTTTAATGATAAACTCCTCGGGATTCTTCTTGAACTGGCTGAATGTCAACGGAGCAATGCCACAGAGAATGTCGGCAGCATCCTTGCGGGTCAGCCCGGTACCTTCCACAATCTTACCGATGAGGTCATATTTGACGCTTTGGTCTGCTTCCATTTCTACCACATGCCCACCTTGGGTTCCCGTCTGTTGGAAAGCCGTTCCCTCCTCCAAGGCAGAGCGGGAATCAATCGTCGTCATGGTACCTGTGGTGACAGTAAAACGCGGAGCGGCCACATTCAGCTTTCTATCTAACGCAGAAATCGCCTTGCGGATGAGTTCTTCGGAATCAAAATCCACCACATACACGGATTTGGCATTGATTTTCTTCCACAGCGCCTTGAACTCCGGCATGGCCATCTTGTTCTTATCCACAGAAAGCTCCACATTATTGGCGCGGGCGTTCTCAGGCACCATGCTGCGGCTATCGTACACGGAATCGATGATTTTCAGAACCGCCTCCTTGCAATCCGCCACCTCTTCCGCAACGTTCAGCACACCTGCTTTTTTGTCGGCATAATACTTGTCCGTCAACTCGCCTTTGCGGTCAACGTAACCACACATCGTCATGACATAGAGAATGGCCGTCGTTTTCTCCTTGTCCAGCACGACCATATTGCCGTTCCTATCCTTCACAGTCTTGCCCTCGAACAAGTCCTGCGTCACCTTGCGCGGGCGGTCTGCCACCGCTTCCGCCAATTCGCTCTGAAGCCCGCGGGCAAAGTTCTCATAACTCTCGCTGGCAATTATCGTCAGGACATTGACCTGATGCACCTCATCTTGGAGCGCATTCAAATCCATGCGTTCGCCGTGCTCATTCACACAAAGACGCAAACCGCGCCCCACTTCCTGACGCTTGCGAACCTCGCTGCTGCTCTGCTTCAATGTGCAGATTTGGAACACGTTGGGATTATCCCACCCCTCACGAAGTGCCGAGTGCGAGAAGATGAAGCGAACAGGTGAACGGCGCGGGTCGCGTTCCAGCAAAAGCTCCTTATTCTTCATGATGAGGTCATAAGCATCCACATCATCCGACATCCCCGTCTTGAGTTTTCTGCCTGTCTCGCTATCAACAAAACGTCCTTTCTTATCCTGAGAGAAATATCCTGCGTGTGTTTTCATCACCGGGATAGCATTCAGGTACGCCTGATAGGCTTCACTCCCCAGTTCGAATTGCCAATGCGCCAATACATCAGCATATTCCTCCTCAAACATCTTGGCATACATGCCGCGCTCATCGGCGGTCTCATAGTCACGATACTTCTTCACTTCGTCAATGAAGAAGAGGGACAAAACCTTGATACCACGGCGGAATAACTGGGATTCCCGTTCGAGATGGGAAAGGATGGTCTCGCGTATCTGGAGGCGGCGCAGTTGTTCTTCATTCACATTACCCACCACATCACCCAAATACAGCTTGGTGCCGTTCAGGAACTCCACGGAGCCATCTCGCGCATCAATTGCTTTCAGCACGAAGCCATGGCGGTACTCCTCCATATTGCCGGAATTAGGGTACAAATTGTACCCCTGTGACACAGTAGCGGTTTTCTTGCGAACGCCCGATGCACCGCGATAATCAAATTGAATGGTAGCCGTGGGGGAAGCCCCGGAAAGGTTGATGCTCTGCAAATAAATATAACCATCCGTCGCAGAAGTGCCTTTCTCCTCAATTCCCTTTACGGCGATACGCTTCACCAATTTCTGATTATACGCATCCTGTGCATCCAGCCGATACACCATGTTATACACGCTGTCGGCCTTGTGGGTCGCGGAATAGCGCAGGGTCATGAGCGGCTTAAAGTCTTTCAGACGCTCTTTCGTCTGCTTCCCCTCCACACTTTGCGGCTCGTCGATAATGAGAATCGGGTTCGTACTGGCCAGCACATCGATAGGTTTGCGGCTGTGGAACTCATCGAGGTGCATGCTGATGCGGCGAGCATCCTTGCCCTTTGCATTGAATGCCTGAGAGTTGATAATCATGACATTAATGCCGCGATTCTCTGCAAACTGCTGCACCTTGGACAGCTCTCTGGAGTTGTAGATGAAGAAGCGTATCTTCTTGCCGTACTCCTCTGCAAAGTGCTCCGCTGTCATCTGAAAGGTCTTGAAGACACCTTCGCGGATGGCGATACTCGGCACGACAATGATGTATTTACCCCACCCATAACGTTCGTAGAGCTCATACATTGTCTTGATGTAGGTGTATGTCTTACCCACACCTGTTTCCATCTCCACCGTCAGATTATAGGTACCCTCCAGCTTATCAGAGGGTTTCAACTGATGCTCGCGCTGCACTTTCTGCAACTGCTCCAGCACGACCTCCTTCGTCATGGCGGGAATCAGTTTCGCATTGGCATACCCCGGAATGGCGACATTCAGCAATATGGCCCCGGCATCACCGGGATCAATGTTGAAACGGATGCTTTTATTACAAGGTTGCCCCGCAAAAACATCGCAGACAGCCTTGGCGGCATCCGCTTGGAATTTCTGGTGTTTAAAGCGCAGTTTCATTTTAAGCGCAATGCTCAAATTACTTTAACTGTCGTGTCAGGCGAGAGCAACTTGAATCGCTCATAGACATTTATCTTAGCTGGGCTATCAGCGAAACAGGAATCTCGGAATACGGCACGCAGGGGATGGCGCTTGGCAATAGTCTCAACAACGCTCACGGGAACATCATCTGCAAAACACGCGACCAAATCTCCGTCATTGTAGGTATGCACCTTGCACCCCTCCAGTTCTTCGGAGGTATACGGCAGGGACAACTCCAAGCCCCAATCCAAAATGCAGCCAAAGAATAAGTCGATGTCTTCTCGCCCTGACTTAATATTACCGCTCTGTGCTCTCAATTGCTCCTGAGTTAAATCCGCCGCAGAATAATAAACATCTGCCATATTGGTTTCGCCAATCTTAAACACACGAAAACCTAAATCAATACTATTACTGAAAAGCTCATTTTTCCGTTTGAGAGCCCCTACCACTCTGCGCAGTCGTTCCTTTGCAATTTCGCAGATAGTCTCATACCCCGCATTCCTTGCAGCAGAACCGCTTTCGCATATTTCAGGGAGTTGTACCATTATATACTTCCTATTTTTTCCATCGATTGCATTTAATTCCATAACTGCGTGTGCAGTAGAGGCTGTCCCCGAGAAAAAGTCCATTATGATATCATCATCCGCAGAAGTTGCCTCAATAATTCGGGATAACATTTTTATGGACTTTTGTCCTTTAAAATCCTGATCAATATCTAAAATCTTTGATATTTTTTCTCCTGAAAACGACACAATTGCTATGCTATTTAAATCATCGTATTCATTGCAGTTCCATGTATCTTCAATCGGATATCTTGTAGGTCTGCTATCGTGATTTATGTAATGAAGCAATTCACTATGATTGCTTTTAGCCACCCCAAATTCTATCAACTTATTTTCTAGTTCTTTATTATATTTTACCAACGGTTTAAAATTGGCGTTATCAATATATTTTTTAACAAAATTCAGTTTCTCGTGATTTTTTGAATAAAAAAGTATTGTATCATGATTCCTGATAAAGTTTGGTGCCGCAGTTTTGTAGCCTGACAGCCAACCTATACGCCAGATAATCTCCCTTTGAAAATTTGAAGCGCCAAACACCTCATCCATTATTTTCTTCAGACTATCTACTTCATTATAATCAATGCTAATAAATATACTTCCATCCTCTGTAAGTAAATTACGCGCCACCAACAATCTTGCATACATCATAGAACACCAATCTGAATGAAAGCGGCCATTCGAATCTGTATTCTTGACTAATCTATCCCCATCCTCATTTATAGCTTCTGCAGCCTCATCATATTCCTCCAATGAAAGGCGGAAATCATCTTTGTATATAAAATCATTACCAGTATTGTAAGGCGGGTCAATATAAATCATCTTAACCTTGCCGAGATAACTCTCTTGAAGAAGCTTCAGCACTTCCAAATTATCGCCCTCGATGTACAAGTTCTGCGTCGTATCCCAATCCTTACTCTCAGCAGGACAAGGACGCAATGTCTTGCGGATGGGGGTATTCGCTTCCATCATAGCCGCGCGTTTACCGACCCACGTAAATTCGTATGACTCCGTACCGCCCAAATCCTGTGCCGACAAGAGCTGTTTGAGCTTATCAAAATTGACTGCCTTGCGCAAAACCCCGTTTTCCTCCACCTCAGTCATCACCTGCGGAAACAGCTCCGCAATTTTGCGGATGTTGTCGGCAACGCCGTCCTTGCTCTCCATTTTCATCTTCTCGGGCTTTTCCATGGGGGTATTGTACTGTTCCGGTTAAATATTTTCCAGTCTGTTTTTCAGATTTTTCAGCTCCGCGTTCAGCTCCATCTGGATATTCAGCTGCTTTTCGCGGCGGATTTTGTTTTGCAGGGCTGTTATCTTCTTTTCCAATTTCTGACGTTCCTGAGCACGCTGCACGGTTTGAGCCAAAGGCTCTGCTTCGCTCGCATGCGGCAACGAAGCTCCTGCAATCTGGCGCACCAGGTTCTCATACACGGCATCCAAGGTCAGTCCCTGAAGACGGCAGGGAAGCTCCTCCCATGTGCGCCATCCCTCTGTGTGGTAGCAGGCTATCAGTTTCACCGCCCCCTTGTTCTGCACCACCTTGTAGCTGATGCACGCCTGATACTGCCCCTGATATTCCATCAAAAAGAGGGCGGGCGTGGGTATGCCGGCATCTATTGCCTGTACGATTTCCGGGTTATACTCACTCTGCAAAAGAGCAATCTGAAACACCTGCACGGCAGGGACATATTCCCCCGCCGCCACATTGAGGTGCGTGTGTTTCAGCTGGTATTTGTGAACAATGCTTTTCACCTGCTCCGCGAAGGAACGCTTCAGAGCAGGTTTGACAGTCAGCTTCCCATACAGCGTTTGTTTGAGAAGACGGCGGTTCAGCAAAGCAGATTCGGGTAGTACTAACATATAAAAATCAGCGCACGACAAGGAAGCAAATCAGCTCGAAATCATCCAAGCCGTTGATTCGGGAAGCCGCTTCGGAAACAAGCCCCGTTGTGAACAGGCTATCGATATCCCCTTCCTCCTTGGTGGAGATGATGGATTCTATCGTCTTGCTCAACAGTTCGGAGGGCGCATGCATATCGCGTCCGTCATTCGTTTCCGCATTGAACTCGCGGCAAAGTTCCTGCAAGGGTTCGCTGCGACCGCGGCAAAGCGCACGCATGGAATCGAGCAACTTTTTGGGATTGAGGTAATCGCAAACAGTCTCCCCCTCCTCACTCATGTACACCATGTAGAACGGGTGAATCAGGTTGCGGGCATCCACATTAACACTGTCATTCACATTGCGGAGAATGAAAATGCAGCCGCGCGGCATTTGCTCCGTAGCGGGAACAACGGCATGCATGCCATGGGGCATGCGCTCCACATCGGGGTGCTGCTCTCGATATTCCAGCAAGTCTGTGCGGAAATCATTCAGCCCCAAGTCCATGATGGAGACACCCTCTGTCATGTCCTCCAAATCCACGACTTCCTCCTGCAAGCGTTGCAGCTGCTTCTTGCGATATTCAAGGTCACCCTCTTCCTCTTCGTTAATGGGGTCATCATCACCCGTGGAGGTCATCACAGTTGCCTTCATGCGGTCTTGCACGCGCGATTTCAGATGAATATATTCATCCAAATCCATGTCAGGCCAGAAGTTCACCAACTGGATGGAGGTATTACGGCTACCGAGACGATCGACACGCCCGAAGCGCTGAATGATGCGGACAGGGTTCCAATGAATATCATAGTTCACCACATAGTCGCAATCCTGAAGATTTTGCCCTTCGGATATACAATCCGTCGCAAAGAGGATGTCAATCTCTGCCGTAGAATCCGGCATGAGAAGGGCCTTTTCTTTGGAAACAGGGGAGAAACATGTCAGAATACTATTCAGCGAGGGCGAGAAATTCCTGATGGTGGTGGAGCCATCCCCTTGTCCCGTTATCAGCGCAGAATCTGCTTGGTGCTGATGCTTGAAATAAGGTGCTAATTCTCGGTACAAGTATTCTGCCGTATCAGAGAAAGCGGAGAAGATAATGAGCTTTTTATTACCCTCGTTCAGGGGATGCTCCTGTTTCTTGATGATGAGGTTTTTGAGCTCCTGCAATTTGGAATCATGGGCGGGGGTGATATCTTTCACCATGTTCAGCATGATATCCAGCACTGCGGCATCTTCTTTCATTTTGTCTCGCCAACTACGCCAATCGATGTCCTCCAGAGAAATACGAACGCCCTTGCCGACGCTGTACAGTTCTTCTTCGTCATCCTCATCCAGTCCGTAGAGGTCATCGGTGACATCTGCGGCCATGGCTCCTCGCGTCGCATTTGCTTCGTAATCGTTGATAAGGTCGATTTTTGCCTGAATGTTCTCGCGGACACGCTGCAAGGTGAGGTAGAACGAATGGACAGAGCTCTCCAGACGTTTGAGCATGTTCGTGGACATGAGACGGCGAATGCCGAACTCACGTCCGGCTTGTGTCAAGCCCACATGCTCTGGGTCATCCGTATATTTATACAAACGGCTCGGATAGATATAAAAAGAGGGAATATACACATGCAGATTCAGGCAGAGCATCTGCGTGTAGATGTCATTATAGGTGACCGCATTCGGCAAATCCGTCAGGCCAGGCTGGAGGGAGATAGGCTTGAGACGCTGCGGAAATTGCCCGATAGCATCCGCATCAGGGCTGTTGCGGATATGCTTACGGGAGCGGGCAATCGTCACGCTATCGAGCACCTCGAAAAAGTCGAAGTCCAGCATCCCCAAAAGACGCTGGGTCGTGCGTTCTGCGGCGGGGAGTTTGCCCCACTCGTTGAACGCTTTTTGAGCCTGTCGGAAAATGCTCTTGATGTCTTTGGTGATATTGAGCTTGTCATTAATAAGCTCGGGATTATCTTCATAAGCCAAGGCAAGCTGATGCTCCAAATCCGCAAAGCGATTGTTGACAGGCGTTGCCGAAAGCATCAGCACCTTGGTTTTCACACCCTTCTTGATGGCCTGATTCATCAGGCGCTCATAGCGGTTTTCTCGGGTGCGCGTACCCGAAGCGGCACCATTGCGGAAATTGTGCGACTCGTCAATGACGATGAGGTCGTAGTTGCTCCAGATAAAGCGGCTGAGATCCGTTCCGTTGGATTGCCCGCGCGTGCGGGAAAGGTCGGAATGGAACAGGACCTTATAACCCAGTCTATCCTCGGCAATGGGGTTGTTGATGTAGTTATCCTTATAGGTATTCCAGTTATCCGCGAGCTTTTTCGGACACAGAACAAGGACGTTCTTGTTGCGGTTCTCGTAATATTTAATCACGGACAACGCGGTAAAAGTTTTGCCCAAGCCCACGCTGTCAGCCAAGATGCAGCCGTTGTATTTCTCCAGCTTATTGATGATAGCCAAAGCTGCTTGTTTTTGGAAGTCGTAAAGCTTATTCCAGATTTTGCTCTGTCGGAAGCCTGTTCCTTCATTCGGCAGAACATCCTCCGAAATATCCTCCAAAAACTCGGAGAAGATGTTAAAGAGAGCGATAAAATAAATCAATTCGGGCGAATTCTCAGCATAAGCCGTACTGATACAATCCAACACCTCCTGAGAGACATCTTGGAGACGGCGTGTATCATTCCACACCTCGTTAAACTTCTCCAAAAAACTTCCTGTTTCAGAGAATCGGGAAATAAAGGTGTACAGATTATTACCTCGCTCACAACCTAAGCCGACTGTCGTAAACTCATTGACGGGCAAGTATGCAGCAGACTCAGTTTCATGAGTAACAATGATGTCGGAGGGAATATTTTCCCCGCTCACATTACTCTTAAACGTCACTTTGCGGCGAATCCAATCCGCACACTCGCGGGCAATGGCACGCTGTGTCATTTCATTCCGCAGCTTAATTTCAAACTCCGTGCCGTACAGACTATGTTCGCGGTCGAGCTTCGGGATATAAAACTCTCGCTTCTGCTTACTCTGTTGCCCATCCTTCACGAAAGTAGGAGACGTGAAAATAAAGCGAAGCTCCTCAATCCCTTCCAGCTCAGTCTTCAGCTCCTGATAAGCGTACATCGAAAAACAGGCAGATGCAATCGACACACGCGCCCCTTGCCGAAGCGTTGCCGCAAGGTCTGCTTTCAGCGTGTCCTCCTGATTATTGATGATGCGCGTTCCCATAATCTCAAGCCCCTTGTATACGTCCGGGTAGCTTACGCTACCAACTCTACCACAAACGTCAGAGAAATCCAGCACAAACTCGCATGGTGGCTTTGTTATGCGAATGACATCTAACTTATGTTGTGCATTTCATCTTTTAGGCGTATGCAAAATTAAGGATAGCCTAAGGAAGAGCTATTCAATCATAAAAACAACAAAACCATAACATCATATGAGCACACAAGATTTAATTGCAAGAATCAGGGTCATTCTTGACATTAACTATGCTGAGCGTCTAGGACTCGCATATTCCGCCAATCTTACAGACGATGAGTTTCTAGCATTTATTTCCGGGAACAAGGACTTAACAACCGAACAGCTCTGCAATCTGGAAGCATGGTTAGCTAATGTAGAAAAAAACATTGTACGTCCCTGCGGGCATGGTGTTCCAGCATACCATGAATCTGAATTTAAAAAAATTATTAAATATGCACAACAGCATGATGGAAAAATTCACCATACAAAAGCCACAGAACTGTTAGAAGGAGATAGAATAAAATCAGATAGGATATTAACAAAAGCATGTGAGGACGGATTAATGAATCCCCCCCCTCCTCCTGTTGGGTTTGGCGATACTATCTACACGTATTATTACACATTGACACCGGATGGCTATAATTTCCAATAATAATATTCAACATAGCTAATCTCAACATACAATAAGGCGGCAGCGCGTGAGCGCTGCCGCCTTGGTGTATGAGTGGCTGTGAGGAGCGTTATTCCTCGGTGGTTTCGGGCGTAGCTTCGCTCTCAGCGGGCTCGCTGTCGCCGCCCGCGGTGTCAGTGTCAGCCTCTTCATCATTGGACTCAGCGTCCTCGCTGTCGTCGGGGATGACGAGGGTGATTTCTTGGATGGATTCCTTGCCGTCGTTGAGGGTGATGAGCTTGACGCCTTGGGTGGCGCGGCCGGTTTCGCGGACGGTGGAGACTTTGATGCGGACGGATTGACCGGCGCTGGTCATAATCATGAGCTCGTCGGCATCCGTGACGGTGGTGGCGGAGACGACGCGGCCGGTCTTGTCCGTGCAGTTCATGGTCTTGAGACCGATGCCGCCGCGGGTTTGGACGCGGTATTCATCGAAGCCCGTGCGCTTGCCGAGACCGTTCTCGGAGACAACGAGGAGGTGGGCCTCCGCCTGTACCACGGCGAGGGCGACAACGTAGTCACCTTCGCGCAGGCGGATGCCGCGGACACCGATGGTGTTGCGGCCCTGCGTGCGCATGTCGTCCTCATGGAAGCGGATGCTCATGCCGTCGTGCGTGACAAGCACGATGTCGGAGTCGCCGTTGGTCAGCTCGGCATTCACGAGGCTGTTGCCCTCCTCCAGGTTGATGGCGATGATGCCCGCCTTGCGGTAGTTCACGAAGTCGTTGAGGGCGGTCTTCTTCACCGTGCCGTTGCGGGTGGCGAAGACGACGTTGCCGGAGCCCTCTGCAAAGGTAATATCCTTGCCGTCCTCGCTCACCTTGCGCTCGAGGCGCAGGATGGCAGAGATGTGCTCCTCGGCCTGCAGATCCAAGAGATTCTTGATGGAGCGGCCCTGCGCGCTGCGGGCGGCTTCATCAATTTCATACACGCGCTCCACGTACACGCGGCCCGTGTTGGTGAAGAACATGATGTAGTCGTGGTTCTGGGCGGCGAAGAGGTGCTCCACGTAGTCCGCCTTGTCCTTCTTGCTCTTGGTGGTCGCCGCCTTCACGCCCTTGCCGCCGCGCGCCTGCAGACGGTACTCGTCCGTCTTGGTGCGCTTGATGTAGCCGCTGTGGGTGATGGTGACAATCATGGAGTCGTTGGGGATAAGGTCCTCGATAGCCATGTCGCCCTCGAAGGGGATAATCTGCGTGAGACGCGGCGTCGCGTACTTCGCCTTGATGGCGCGCAGCTCGTCCTTCACGATGCCGAGCACGCGACTCTCGTTGGCAAGAATGTCCAAGAAATCCTCAATCTGCACAAGCAGGTTCTTGTATTCGTCGGTAATCTTGTCGTTTTCGAGCGCGGTGAGCTGGTACAGGCGCAGGTCCAAAATAGCGTTGACCTGACGCTCGGTGAACACATAGTGATCGCCCTGCACGCTGGGCTGGGAGTGGATGAGAATACCGAGACCCTTGGCCAGCTCCGTGGGGAAGCGGAACTCCTGTAGGCGACGGCGGGCATCCTCGCGGTTCTTGGAGTCGCGGATGATGCGGATGAACTCGTCCAGATTCGCCAGCGCGATGAGGTAGGCCTCCAAAATCTCGGCGCGGTCCTCGGCCTTGCGGAGCAGGAAGCGCGTGCGGCGCACGACGACCTCGCGGCGGTGCTCCACGTAGAAGTTGATGGCATCCTTCATGGTGAGCACCTTGGGGCGGTTCTCGTGGATGGCCAGCATGTTAATCGAAAAACTGGTCTCCAAGCTGGTGAGCTTGTAGAGCTGGTTGATGACCACCTGCGGGCGGGCATCGCGCTTCAGCTCGATTTCCACGTAGTCCGTGAGGTCGCGCATGCCGGCGATGTCGGTAATCACCTTGTCGCGGGAGAGCTCGGCGATGCGCTCCTGCACGGTGGCGCGGTTCACGCCGTAGGGCATGTCGGAGATGTGGATGAACTCACGGCCGTTCTCGTTGGTGACGACCTCCATCTTGCCGCGCATGAGCACGCTGCCGTGACCCGTGCGGAAGTAGGTGTTGATGCCCTTGTTGCCGAGGATGTAGCCGCCCGTGGGGAAGTCCGGCCCCTTGATGTGGAGCTGGAGCTCTTCGGGGGTGATGAGGGGGTTGTCGATGAAGGCGCAGATGCCGTCCACCACTTCGCCGAGGTTGTGGGGGGCCATGTTGGTGGCCATACCCACGGCGATACCCGTGCCGCCGTTCACGAGGAGGTTCGGGAAGGCGGAGGGGAACACGACGGGCTCCGTGAAGTTGTTGTCGTAGTTCGGCTGGAAGTCGACCGTGTCCTTGTCGAGGTCGTCCATGAGCGCCATGCCCATGGGGGAGAGTTTTGCCTCTGTGTATCGGTAAGCGGCGGGGGGGTCGCCTTCGGGCGTACCGAAGTTACCCTGACCCGTCACCAGCACGTCGCGCATGTACCAAGGCTGAGCCATGTTGACGAGGGTGCCGTACGCGGAGGAGTCGCCGTGCGGGTGGTATTTACCGATGGTGTCACCGACGATACGACCGCACTTCACCGTGCCCTTGTTGGGCGCAAGACCCAGCTCATGCATGGCGAAGAGCACGCGGCGCTGCGAGGGCTTCAGGCCGTCACGAGCATCCGGAAGAGCGCGCGAGATAATCACCGACATCGAGTAGTCCAAGAAGCTCTTAGAAACTTCTTCGGCGACATCGACAGGACGAATACGTGTTTCGTTCATAGTTTAGGAAAAAGGGTTAGAGGTTACACGTCAAGATTTCGCACGTTCAGCGCGTTATCCTCGATGAAGCGGCGGCGGGGCTCGACCAAATCGCCCATGAGGATGGTGAACATCTTGTCGGCGGCGGCGGCGTTGTCGTCATCGAGACGGACGCGCAGGAGCTCGCGCTTCTCGGGGTCCATGGTGGTGGCGTAGAGGTCCTTGGCGTCCATTTCACCCAGACCTTTGAATCGGGTGATGTTGACGTTGCGACCGCCGATTTCCAGCACCTTTTCGAGGATGTCCGCCACGTAGAAGATGGGCGTGACAATCTGCTTCGCACCCTCCACCAGCTCGAAGATGGCGTTGTCGTCGTTGAGCAGGTGGTCGGGGGCGATACCCAACTCTTCGAGGCGGCTCATGATGCGCGTGATGGCCTTGGCCTCATGCAGCTCATGCAGCAGCGCGCGGCGGCTGGGGCCCTCGCGGACGGGCAGCGGGTTGGCCGCCAGCTCTTCCTCGCTGGGCTCGCCGAAGAGGAAGAGGTCGCGGTTCTCATCGGAGAAGGCGGACAGGTCTTCCTGCGTGTTGAAATAGACAATCTCTTCATCGTTGCCGCAGCGCACCTTCACCAAGTATTCGGGGAAGGCACCGTGGGCGGCGCGGTGGCGCAGGAGGTCCTTGAGGTTGCCGCCGTGCTGGGCGACGCTGGCATCGAACTTCTGCAGGGAGATGAGCGTCTCCAGAATGCCCATGAGGGAGTCCGCATCGAACTCCTTGCTCTTGTCGGCGGTGCGGAGGGTGACGTCGCCCGCGCCCAGAGAGATGAGCTTGCGGTTGAGGTCCACTTCAGTCTGGATGTATTCCTCCTCCTTGCGGTACTTGACGCGGTACAGCGGGGGCTGGGCGATGTAGAGATAGCCCTTGCGGACGAGCTCCGGCATGTGGCGGCAGAAGAGCGTGAGCAGCAGCGTGCAGATGTGCGCGCCGTCCACATCGGCATCGGCCATGAGGATGATTTTGTGGTAGCGCACCTTGTTGATATCGAAGGAGCCCTCACCCTCGCCGTCGCCGATGCCGGCACCGATGGCGGTGATGATGTTCTGGATGGTCTCGCTGCCGAGAGCTTTATCCAAGCGCGCCTTTTCCACGTTGAGAATCTTACCGCGCAGGGGCAGGATGGCCTGCGAGCGGCGATCACGACCCATCTTGGCGGAGCCGCCTGCGGAGTCACCCTCCACAATGAAGAGCTCGCTCTGCTCGGGGTCGCGGTTGGAGCAATCGGCCAGCTTGCCGGGCAGACCGCCGCCGACCGTCATCGCGCTCTTGCGGACGCTCTCACGGGCCTTGCGGGCGGCCTCGCGGGCGCGGCTGGCAATGAGGCAGCGGTCGATGATGACGCGCGCCTGCTGGGGGTTTTCTTCAAAATATTCCTTGAGCTCTTCGTAGACCACGTTGCCGACCACGCCTTCAATCTCGGTGTTGACGAGCTTGTCCTTCGTCTGGGAGGAGAAGCGCGGGTTGGGCATCTTGACGGAGATGACGCAGACAAGGCCTTCGCGCACGTCGTCGCCGTTCAGGCTGGGGTCTTTGTCCTTCAGCAGGTTGTTGCCCTTGGCGTAGGCGTTGATGGCGCGGGTGAGCGCGCCGCGGAAGCCGGAGAGGTGCGTGCCGCCGTCGCCGTTGAAGATGGAGTTGGCGTAGCAGAGGATGTTGTACTTGTCGCTATCGTTGTACTGCATCACGACATCCACAATCACGTCGTCCTCCATCTTCTTGCCGTCGTACTCCACTTCGATGTGGCGCACGCCGCTCATGACGATGGGCTCGGGGGTGATGAGGGTCTTGTTCTCGTTGAGCTGATGCACGAACTCCTTAATGCCGTCCTTGTAGAAGAAGGTCTCGCGGCGTTCGGGGTTCTCGCGCTCATCCACCAGTTCGATGACGAGACCGGGGTTGAGGAAGGCGAGCTCGCGCAGACGGCGGGAAAGCATGTCGAAGCGGAACTCCGTGGTGTCCGTGAAGATGGTGGGATCGGGCAGGAAGGTGATGGTGGTGCCCGTCTGGTGCGCGGGGCAGGAGCCGACGACATGCAGCTTCTCCGTGGTCTTGCCGCGCTCGAAGGTGATGACGTGGCGCTTGCCGTCGCGGCGCACCTCGGCCTTGAACCAGTCGGAGAGGGCGTTCACGCACTTGGCACCCACGCCGTGCAGACCGCCGGAGTATTTGTACGCACCCTGACCGAACTTACCGCCCGCGTGCAGGTTGGTGAGCACGAGCTCCACGGCGGGGATGCCGAACTTGGGGTGGATGTCCACGGGAATGCCGCGGCCGTTGTCCACCACGGAGATGGAGCCGTCCACGTGCATCACGATGTCAATTTTGCTGCAATAGCCCGCGAGGTGTTCATCAATGGAGTTGTCCAGCACCTCGAACACGCAGTGGTGCAGGCCGCGCTGGTCCGGGTCACCGATGTACATGCCGGGGCGCTTACGGACGGCTTCAAGGCCTTCCAGCTTGTCAATCTGGGCGGCGCCGTATTCTTGCGGAGCCCCGGTAGACGTCACGTCAGCGGGGGGAGTATCGTTGTCACTCATACGCGCGCATGATACGCGCGTACGCGCGCACAGTCAATAGAATAATGTGGGCATGACGCAGAAAGAGGGGGGATGGGAATTACAAATTACAAATTGCCAAATTCGGCTCGCTTTGCT
Organism: uncultured Verrucomicrobiales bacterium; assembly: GCA_937893015.1. Classification (GTDB taxonomy): domain Bacteria; phylum Verrucomicrobiota; class Verrucomicrobiia; order Verrucomicrobiales; family Akkermansiaceae; genus Akkermansia. The sequence goes on from CALBJX010000025.1 coordinate 21,625, forward strand.
CGCGGGCAATAAAAACGGTCTGACGCTTGCGTCAGACCGTTTTCCTTTCTTGCGCCGTTAGGCGCACAAATTCAAAAATTTGTAATTTGTAATTTGTAATTTGTAATTCTCAGATGGTTTTGCGCTCGCGGAATAGGTGCGCTTTCATGGGGTCGCTCGCGACGAGGTGGGTCAGGCCGATGGCGAGGGCGTCTGCGGCGTCAGGAGCGGGGGTTTCCTCCAGATGCAGGAGGGCACGCATCATGAAGGCGACCTGCTGCTTTAAGGCGCCGCCACGGCCCACGGTGGCGAGTTTCACGCAGGTAGGGGGATACTCGGTGATGGGGAGGCCGTGCTCGGCGGCGGCGAGGACAGTGGCCGCGCGGGCGGAGCCCATGGCGATGGCTGTCTTGTGGGATTGGACGTAGATGATGGCCTCGATGGCGAGGGTGTCAGGCTGCCAACGTTCGATGAGGGCGTTGACGTGCTCGTGGATGGCGAGCAGGCAGGCACTCTGGCTGCGGCTCTGCGGCAGGTGGAGCGTGCCGTACTCCAGCGCGCGCGCATCGCGATAGTCCCCCTCCAGCACGGCGTATCCCGTGTTGCGGATGGCAGGATCGATGGAGACAATGCGCATGGCGGAGGATGGATGTGCGATTTACGATGTACGATGTACGAGGTACGAAGGATGAAGTTAGGCTCGCAGTGCTCGCAAATGGGGAAAATAGTCTGACGGAACGTCAGACTATTTTGTTTATCCTCGCGCCGTAGGCGCGCAAAATCTGACTTCGTACATCGTACATCGTCCTTCGTACTTTCCCTCAGCGCCTCCGGCGCTTGGGGGCGGCGGGGCGGGGTTTGCGGACGGGGCGGACGGGCTGGGTCTCCAACAGCGCGGTGTAGGCGTAGTTAAAGCCCTCCAGCTTGCGGCGTTCGATGGTGCGGTTGATGAAGAGTTCCACGCTCTTGGCGAAATCCACTTCATCGGCGGTGAGGAGGGTGAAGGCATCGCCCGTGGCCTCGGCGCGGCCCGTGCGACCGATGCGGTGCACATAGTCCTCGGGGTTCTCGGGCACGCGGTAGTTGATGACGTGGGTCACGCCGTTGATGTCGATGCCGCGGGCGGCCACATCCGTCGCGACGAGGATGCGGAACTTGTCCTCCTTGAAACCCTTGAGGGCGGCCATACGCTCCTTCTGGGGGATGTCGGAGTGCATGACGGTCACTTCCTTGCCCCAGCCGTTGTTGGAGAGCATGTTGGCGACGGTGTCGGCCTCCTTGCGGGTGCGGGTGAAAATCATGAGATTGTCGAACTTCGTCTCCTTCACGAGGGCGAGGAGCAGCTCGTCACGCTGGTCAAGGCCCACGGGGTAGAAGGCGTGGGAGATGGTGCTCGCCACCTCGCGGCGGGCGATGGCAATCTCCTGCGGGTCCGTGAGGCACCACTTGGCAAAGCCCTGCAAAATCTGCGGCATGGTGGCGGAGAAGAAGAGCGTCTGGCGGCCCTCCCAGGGGCAGAGGTTGACGATTTTGCGGACGATGGGCAGGAAGCCCATGTCGGTCATGCGGTCCACCTCATCGAGCACAAGGTGCTTGACGGCCTTGAACTTCATCGTGCCGCGGTAGAAGTGGTCCACCAAGCGGCCGGGGGTGGCGACAACGACGTCACAGCCCTTCTTCAGCTCTTCCATCTGTGCGCCGTAGCCGACGCCGCCGTAGAGCAGACCAATGGTGATGTCCGTGTGCGCGGCGTAGGTGCGGAAGGATTCTGCCAGCTGGTCGGCGAGCTCGCGGGTGGGCTCCAGCACGAGGACCTGCGGCTGGCCCGTGTGGGTGATTTTGGTGAGCAAGGGCAGCGCGAACGCGGCGGATTTACCCGTGCCTGTCTGGGAAGCGCCGATCACATCCTTACCCTCCAGCACGAAGGGGATGGCCTGTTCCTGAATCGGCGTGGGGTTCTCATAGCCGCAGTCCTTCACGGCTTCCAGTATCGGGGCGGAGAGCCCCAGTTCTTCGAATGTCATGTCGTTATTGTATGGAGAAAGTTTTCGTTTCAGACGATGTAGGGGTTCTGCATGCGTTCTTCGCCGATGGTGGTGGGGGCGCCGTGGCCGCAGCAGACGCGTGTGGTGTTCGGCAGCGGAAGCAGTTTTTCGCGGATGCCGATGACGAGGGAGCGTGCGCTGCCGCCGGGGAAATCCGAGCGTCCGACCGCTCCCGCGAACAGGATGTCGCCCGTGAAGAGCAGCTCCTCGTCCGCCAAGCCGTAGGCCATGCCGTCACGGGAATGTCCGGGGATGTAGTAGAGCTGCCAGCGAAGCCCCGCCCAGTCTGCCGTTGTCTGCGCGGTACCGAAGGCATCCACCTCGTATGGCTCGATGGGCGGCAGCCCCCATTGACGCGCCACGGAGGCGAGCGTCAGCTCATCACTCATAGCAAAGGGGGCGTGAATGGCACAGCCCGTGAGGCGTTGCAACTCCCCTGCCCCTTGCACGTGGTCGAAGTGCTGGTGCGTAAGCAGCAGGTGCGCCAGCTTGGCGCCCGCGGGCAGCACGCGCTGCACCCACTCCGCCATGCCGAGGGGCGCATCCACCGCCACGAACGTGCCGTCCGCGCCCTGCAACAGATAGCCGTTGCAGGAAACAGGACCGCCCGTGTATGTTCGCATTGCCATACCCACGCGCGTATGATACACGTGCGCGAGACACTTGGCGAGCGAAAAGCATGACATGGTGGGAAATAGGGATTTGTAGGGATGTACGAAGTACGAAGTACGATGTACGAAGTCAAATTGAGGCGCGGCTGCGCCGCGCGGGGAAGAAGGAC
>CALBJX010000026.1 GCA_937893015.1 uncultured Verrucomicrobiales bacterium
CGCGCGGCAAAGCCGCGCCTCAATTTGACTTCGTACATCGTACTTCGTACATCCCGACAAATCCCCATTTGCCGTTTAAATCAATCCCCATTGCACCATCAGCATGTAGGCCAGCGTGCCGCCGGCCATGGAGAGCAGCATGCGGCGTTTCCATACATGCAGACCCATGGTCACGGCGACGGCGAGCCACTGCGGCAGGCCGTGGTTGCCCTGCAGGGGCTCGACATGGCGCAAGCAGTACACCACAAGCATGGCGAAAGTCGCCAAGGGAAGAGCTTTTCCCAGATACAGCACCACGGGCGGCGTGGGGCGTTTAGCGGAAAAGGCGACAAAGGCCGCGAAGCGCGTCACCACGGAGGCCGCGGAGCACAGGGTGATAGTGATAATTTCCTGCGTCAGGGTCACGACAGACTCCTTTCCATGGGGCGGCGCAGCAGCAACAGCCCCGCCAAAATGCACACCATCGTCGGCACCATGAAGGAATCCGCCCCGAACAGGTACAGACACACCAAGGCAGCGACAAAGCCGAGATAAGCAGAAAGGTGCGTCTTTTCCTTCAACCATTGCTCGGTGAAGATAGTGACAAACATCGCCGTCAGCACAAAGTCCAGCCCCTGTGTGTTGAGCGTCAGGCAGGAGCACGCCACACCGCCCATCACCGCGCCGCTGCACCAATACCCCATATCCAGCAGGGTAATCCACAGCAGAAACCAGCCGCGGTCAATCCCCGCCGGCACCTTCGCCGTGTAGGTAACGGAAAAAGTCTCATCACTCATGCCGTAGATGAGGAAGAACTTTTTCCACCCCAGCCCCTTGAACACCTCCAGCATTGAGATGCCGTAGAACAAGTGGCGCATCTGAATGAGCAAGGCCAGCACGAAGGTCTGCACGGGGGCAAAGGGGGAGAGCAGCATGCTGACGGCCACGAACTCCAACGAACCGCCGAAAATGACGATGCTCATCACCGCAGGGTACACGAACGAAAAGCCGCTCACGTTCATGTACACCCCGTAGGCCATTCCCAGAAACCAGTACCCCGCCAACACCGGCAAGGTGCAGGGAAACGCCGCCCGCAAAGCGGCGCGGCGTTTCGAGAAAGGATGGGGGGATGCGGTGGCCATAGCGGTTTCCGTGCGGCAGCGGATTGTCGGAGCGGCTATGGTATCACAGCTGCCGTACAGAACAAGCCTATATCGGATTATTCCGCGATTTCCAGCCCAAGGTCCCTGAGCTTGGCGAGGTCGACCTCCACGCCCGCGCCGGAGATGGTGAGGTAGTTGCCCGTCATGAAGGCATTGGCACCCGCCGCGAACATCTCGTATTGGCGCTCTTTGAGCACGCTCGTGCGCCCGCCGCAGATGCGCAGCGTGGCATCGGGGATGAGGTGGCGGAAGAGCGCGATAATGCGCAGAGCTTCCTCCGCAGGCATCACGGGCTGGTTTGCCAGCGGGGTTCCGGGGTGCGGGTAGAGGAAGTTCATGGGGATGTTGCGAATGCCCTCTTCTTTCAGTTGCAGGGCGAAGTCGATACGGTCGTTCCACGTTTCGCCCAAGCCGAACAGGCCGCCCGAACAAACGGAGAGTCCGTGTTCCTGCGCCTGATGCACGGTGTCGAGGCGGTCGCGCCATGTCTGCGTGGTGCAGATGTTGGGGTAAAACTGTTCGCTGGTTTCGAGATTATGGTGCAGGCGCGTCAGCCCCGCCTGTTTCAGACGCTCGATAGCGGCGTGTTTCAGGCGACCGAGCGAACCGCAGATTTTCGGGTGCTTCATGCCCGCCGCCGCGCGGCTTTCGATAAACTGCGCCAGTTTCTCCACATCGCGGTCGGTGAGTGCGCCGCCGCTGGTGACGATGCCGCAGCGGCTCACGGGATACTGCTCCCAATCGCTCACGATGCTCTCCAGCTCCTCGCCGCTCATGAAGGGATAGTGCTCAATCTCCGTGCTGTTGAAACCGCTCTGGGAGCAAAAGCGGCAGTTCATATTGCAGTTGCCGCTCTTGGCGTTGATGATGAAACAGGCTTCCACCTTGTTCGAAAAGAAATGTTCACGAACGGCGGTAGCAGAAGCAAAGAGCTCTGATTCCGGCAGAGCAAGCAAATCGGCAACTTCCGCGCGGGAGATGCCGCCGTTTTCAATAGCATGTTGCGTCAGTGTATGCATAGGAGCCGGAACTCTAGCACGAGCAAACGCGGCGGTCAAGGAAAATCATACCACATTTATAGGAATTCAACAGAATGAGCAGTTTGTCGAACTGAATGTACGAAGTACGATGTACGATGTACGAAGTT
>CALBJX010000027.1 GCA_937893015.1 uncultured Verrucomicrobiales bacterium
ACGATGTGTTTCGGACACCGATGCGGTTTCATTCCACAAAAATAGACGAAGAGCCCTTCAAAAGGCTCCAAAAAGCCTCCAAGCCTCCGCAAGCCTCCACCCCGTTTTGGATTTTAGGAAGGGTTAAAGATTTTCGAACCGCCGAAAAAGACTGAAAATCAAGAGAGTGGAAGAACAAAGGGACGAAAATAAGCGCATAAGCGATTATCGAACCTTTCTTTTTCTCGGCGTAACCAACCAAACATCAGCGTGAAAGACATCAATAGTCCTTCTCGCTGATAAATGCAGGGATAGAGGGCAGACCGGGAAGTCCCGTTCAGCACACAAAAATCACTTTAACGCCTATAACCCCCAAAGCATTTCGTAAATGTCGCTTATCCCCTGTTGTAATCTCGTCATTCTGCACAACAAGAAGAAGACAAATTTCGGGAAGCACCCCGTTTTGTCTAAGCCTGTCGTGCGAGGCTACATATTCAAGAGCCTTGCGAAGAGCCGTTTCCCACTTTAGATAAGTACCAGAAAAGACAATAAAAAATCGGTTTGAATCTGTTTTACTCCACTTAATCCAAGAAACCGAATCAGAAAACAATCTGGTTCGGTTTTTGCTTTGTATTGATTTTCAACACCTACGCCCGCTTAGGCATTGCACGCTCGCAAGCGATGCAACCGCCCCACCGGGCGCAAAACGGTTCCAAAAGGCCAAAAAGCCTAAGCATGCCTAAGCCCCTTTTTCTAAGTGCGAATTCATGTTAGGTTCACTAAAGAAGCCTCGAATCTACAATCTATTGATTCTGTGAGCTTAGGCGGTTTTAGATGAATGGCGACTTAGCGGCAGGCAAAGATGTTTCGAGCTAGCAAGCTACACAGAATCAGATGTTTAAGGCGCATTTTTCAGTGAGTGGCAACCTAAAAAGAAACATCGCTTGCAAGGGGATAAAAAGCCACTTGCAAGCGATAGACGGAGACCGGGGAGCATTCTTTGCCCATCAGAGGAAAGTATCTAAAATAGGCATCTCTCCATATTCAAGTGGCTCCATTTCCTCCCAATATTCGACTTCCCTCGTTTGTTGACAGCAACTCACCCCCACCGCCGCAAAGCACAGGGCTGTGGTGGTCAGGATTTTGTGGATGGTGGGCATGGTCATTGTTGTTTTTCTTTCTTAAAGAACCATAAGACTGCCAGACACAATAAAATGTTAACAGTACAGTATAAGCTTCCCATTTCTCCGGTATGCAGCCAAGAGATGTTGGAATACAGGACAAAGCACCCTGTGAGCAAAAGAACCCAATACTTAATCCGCTCCTTATTACCAATCGTCTGATTCGCTGTTTTAATCTGTTTGTACAAAGCCCAGATAATAAACAAAACGGCCTCGACGATGGAAGATAAACACCAAAAAAGATGCCGCATCGTATCAATCTTCATTCTCTATCTCCTTTACTTATAATAATACATCCCGACACCGAACCCGCAACAAAAAATTGCGAAAAGTGCAGATTTTCTAATAAATAGACGCTCGCGGCTAGCTCACTTACCCTTTCGAGCCTGATTTATTCTTTGTTGTACCCACTCGTGTTTCGTGAGTTTTTCCAAACGTTCGGCATCGGCATCCGGCAAGGCCATGCTGCACATGAAGGCGTAGCCGTCTGAACTGACGCGGCTTAAAGCGGCAACTCCAGGAAATGGTGTTGTTTTGATGCTGCCATCAGCCATGACAAATTGCAACTCCAGAGCGTATGCGGGAGTAACAAAGGCACACAAGTTCTTCAATATCCACTAATGGAGAATCATACTGAGCATGGCCGATCATTGCGCCCTCGGCAGACAGGGTGGGCATCGAAGATTCATTTAATTTTCTTTCTGCAGCAGAGCGGTATAGCTCTCTGAGTTCGCAGAGAAAAGACTCCGCTGAGGCTCCGTTCAACTTCTTCATTTCACCACCGGGGTATACGATGATTGTTACGGAAGCATCGGACAAAGGGACTACCTTAAAAGGCACGGAGAACCCTATATTTTTACTCCGAAACGACCATGGATGTTTCCGGATTAAGGTAGCCTTGCCTGTTGTTGGAGTAGTAAAATCCAACCGCCAATGGGATTCGCCTCGGCCATCATTAACATTGAGAATCTCCGACATCTCGTAAAATTCTTGTGTACTCGCATCATACCGACGATAAACCCGATGCGGATGCTCCGTATCTTCCCCCCGCGTCATGCAATACTCATCCCCCTCCGGAAAATCGTAACTGATAGGAGCCCCCTCAAACTCCAGCACCAATTTCTTACCCCCGAACACAGACGGAGCACTCGCACAGCCCGGCAACACAAAAACAATTGCAGGCAATACCAAACCCACCAACAGCATGGCTGCCTTTATCTTTCGTCTAAAAAAATCTTTTGGCAAAAGAGACATAAACAACTCTTTCTACATCTATGATAATACTTCCCGGCTCCGAATCCGCAACAAAAAAAATGGCAGAAAGTGCAGATTTTTAATAAATAGACGCTCGCGGCGGGCATTTTTGTCGAACCAAATTTTTATTGATACTTAATCTCTTGCTAAAATGCAAAAAAGTATGGGAACCTAAAGGTTCGAAAAATCTCTAAAATTTGGAGTCTCTGATGATTTCGCCGTTCCCTCAATTTTAGCTCCAGCCTCCGTTTTTTCGGAGAAAAAACTTCGGCTTGGCAAGCCTTTAGGTTTGCCAAGCCAACTTTTTTATAGGGTGCGCAGCAGCCTATAAAAAAGGGAGGCTGCCACGCTGAAGCTTTAGCGGAAGCGGGCACACCCGCCATGCATACGACAGACCGTAAACGAGTATCAGTTTCACTGATTCGCGTTTTTTCTACGCCCAGGCAGGCCGATTAGGCCTGACGGCATGAACTCAGCTCCTCCGCCCCAGATGCACCGACCAAAACGCAAAAAACATTTTCCCTTCTGTATCAACGGGAAGAGCCTTGACTTCTGCGCGGTGCGGAGATACCATCTGCTCATGAGATACCCGAAAGCCCAGCCCTCTGTAGCCGTCATCTTAGCGGCGGCGGCGTTGCTGCTTTCAGCGTGCGAGACATTTCACTACGGAGACAAAATCCGTTACCGAGGGGCGGAGGTGGCCCTGCTGAACTACCCCGAAGAACAGGTGCCGCAGAAGACGCAACGCCGCATGGACGAGCGAGAGCTGTACAAGCTGGACGGCAAGCTGTATGAGCGCGCCATCCTCACCTATGCACCGCTGACCCATGTGGCCGCGTGGTACCGCATGTGTCCGATGACGGATGACCGCGGCGAATTCCCTTGCTACCATTTCTCATCGGAGGAAATGGTGGGTGCCGCCACGGAGAGGCAGGAGCTGATGCGGCAGGTGTACCCCGTGCCGACGAACACCCTCGACGGTGCCATTCCGGCAGCGGCCTTCGACTTCTCCCGCGCCAAAGTCGGTACCGCCCGTCAGCTGAGAGAGGGGGATTCCGACCTCCCCGATGTCGATGTCATCATCCATGCACTGTGGTGCACCAACCGCCACCCCTTGCCGGGGGACAGCCCCACCCTGCGCGACTATATGGCAAGCGACCTTCCCCCGCGCAAGGTTCACCCGATGAATGCGCTTGCCGGCGGAATCGTCCACTGGGCAGTGGATATACCGCTGGATATCATCGTCAACATCATCAACCCGCTGGATCTTTGGCATTTCCCTGAAAGCTGGGAATAAAGCCTCGACCCGACATCATCCGGCGATTCTGTCGGCACCCGCGCTGCCGGCGGACGACGCGTGGCTCCGGAGACGCCGCCGACTGCCGCAGGGCGTGCGGGAATACGCCGCGTGGCTGCTGCCGCTGCTCTTCGCGCTGCCCTTTTTCATCGTGGCGATAATGATGCCGGCATATGCCCCTTTCGGTCTCATCCTCGCGCAGGTTGTCACCACGCTGTATGCCGGGCTGCAGGTGTTCCTCTCCCTCCTGCTCCTCCCCTGCGCCATGCTCTTCTGCCGCCTTGTCCGCCGCACGGCGGCGTAACCCATTTTCTTGACAGGGGAGATGAGTTGCGGTATGGTGATAACATGATGAAACGTGTTCTTCTTTCTTTCTGCATCCTGTTGGGGATAGGGCTACCGCTTGCATCCGTCATTCCGGCCATGGGCGCGGAGACGAATATGGCTACCGATAAAGGCGGGAAAAAGGTGACGAAAAAGTCAAAGGACTCCCGAAAAAACGGCAAAAAAGCGCGCGGAAAATTAGGTCCCGTGGCTACCGCGCTGAAAGATTTGGAGTACATTACCGAGGCACGCCCCAACCTGCACGCCAAGCAGTACAAGTATATGCAGGCCGCTACATGGTGCTCCATCTGTCACCTGAAAATGAAGGACATGGAGGGTCATTACGACGAGATTCGCAAACAAGGGACGGAGATTATCATCATCAGCGCTGATGACAGCGTGGAGAAAGCGCGAGCCTTTATGGCCAATCACAAGTCCCCCCTGCCCTGCGTGATGCGCTCCTGCCCCGGGCTGGAGAACCTGCCTCACTACCGCAGTTCGGGCGGCCGCTTGCCGGATGTATTCACTGTTTCCGCCGAGGGCGAACTACTGAGCGACGGCAGCCCCATGCGCGGGCGAAAGGACTGACGAATGAAGATTTACAAATTAGGATTTGAGATAAGAAATATGTGATTTTGGATTTGTGATTGAGAGAACTCGCGCGCCTGACGGCGCAAAGTAAAGAAACCGGTCTGACGCAAGCGTCAGACCGGTTTTTTCTATCCTTGCGGCAAAAGCCGCACTCTATTTCCAAATCAGAAATATCAAATCACATATTTCTTATCACAAATCGACAAATCCCCCTTTGCCGTGCGGCTCTCACCTCAGCTTGGCTTCAAACTGGCGGAATTGGATAGCCTCGAAGAGGTCGTTGTCGGCGAGCTGTTCGCGTCCCGCGAGGTCGGCAATGGTGCGGGCGACGCGCAGGATGCGGTCAAAGGCGCGGGCGGAGAGGGAAAATTGTTCCACCGCGGAGAGCAGCATGTTCTTCTGCGCGGGGGTAAGCGGGCAGAAGCGTTGGAGCTGTTTGCCGCTCAACCGCGCGTTGCAGGTGACGCCGAGCCCGGCGTAGCGCACGAGCTGCCGTTGCCGCGCGGCGACGACGCGGGCGCGGATGGCCGCGCTGCTCTCGCCGTCGGGCTTGGAGAGCAGGCTGGCGGGAGAAACGGGCGGCACCTCCATCATAATGTCGAAGCGGTCCAGCAAGGGGCCTGAGATGCGCTTGCGGTAGCGCGCCACCTCCGCAGGGCGGCACTTGCAGGGGCGGGCGGGATCACCATGGTAACCGCAGGGGCACGGATTCATGGCGGCAATCAGCTGGAAGGCGCAGGGGAAATCCATGCTGCCTGCGGCGCGGGAGATGGTGATGCTGCCGCTTTCCAACGGCTGGCGCAGGGTTTCCAAGGTGCGGCGGTTGAACTCCGGCAGTTCGTCGAGAAAGAGGACGCCGCGGTGAGCCAGCGAAATCTCGCCGGGGGTGATGGAGCTGCCGCCGCCCATGAGGCCGACATCGGAGATGGTGTGGTGCGGTGCGCGGTAGGGGCGGCGCTGCATGAGCCCCGCCGTGCGCGGCAGTTGCCCGCAGACGGAGTGGATGGTGGTCGCTTCCAAGGCTTCCTCGGGCGTAAGGGGCGGGAGAATCGTCGGCAGACGGCTCGCCAGCATGCTCTTGCCGCTGCCGGGGCTGCCGCACATCAGCAGGTGGTGCCCGCCCGCGGCAGCAATCTCCATGGCGCGGCGGGCGTAGGGCTGCCCCTTCACCTCGTCAAAGTCGATATCCGACACCGCCCCCGCCAAGGGAGGCAAGGGCGCGGCGGGGGTGAAGCGGGGGCGATCCAGCAGCACATCCCACGCTTCTGACAGGTTGCGGACGCCGTAGACCATGATACCCTCCACCACGGCGGCCTCCGCCGCGTTTTCTTCCGCCAGCATCAGATATTTTCTGCCCGACGCCCGTGCGGCCACAGCCACGGCGAGTGCCCCGCGCACCCCGCGCACGGAGCCGTCCAGCGAGAGCTCACCGACGATGCACCACTCCTCCAGCCCCACGGGCACGCGGCGACAACAGGAGTCGGGCTTTTTCTTCACCTCGGTCTGGATGCTCATTTCCAAGCCCAGCGCGATGGGCAAATCGAAGCTCGCCCCCTGCTTGCGGACATCCGCGGGGGAGAGGTTCACCGTCACCACGAGCTCGGGCGGGCGGTAAAAATGGCTGTTATCCAGCGCGGCGGTCACGCGCTGCACACTCTCGCGCACGGCGGTATCCGGCAGACCGACCACGGAGATACGCCCCGTATCACACACGCCCTGCGCGGACACCTCCACACAGACCTCGAAGCCCGTGATACCATTGAGCGAAGCGGAAAAAAGCTGGGCAATCATACAATCTAACAAGGCGTAAGCGGCACCGCTGGCGGGGGCGGTTCAGGAAAGGGGGTCAGCGCACAATCACCTTCGAGCCCACGGCCAGCTTCGAGAAGAGGATGGAGCATGCTTCCTCCGGCACGCGCACGCAGCCGTGGGAGGCGGCGCTGCGGTGCACATTGCCCACATGCATGCCGATGGCCCCGTTGAAGCGCATCCAGTACGGCATGGACGCGCCGCGGAAGTGCGTGCCGGCGGGGCCGGGTTTGCCGGCCACGGCATCGCCCTTCACATAGTTATCCTGCGCATCCACATAGGAGCCGTAAAGATTGGAGCGGTAGTCGCGCAGTTTTTGGGAAATGCGGAAGGTTCCCTTCGGCGTTTCCTTGCCGCCGAAACGCCCCGAGCACACGGGGAAATCCATGGCAATCTGACCGTTGATGTACAGGCGTCCGCGCTGCTCCTCCAGCAGAATCTCCACGTAGGAGTTCGCAGGGTTGTACTGCTCGATGGCCGCGCCGCGCCACATATCGCGCGTGTCGCGGTAGTGATCGCTCGCGATAAAATCTTCGAAGGTGTAGGAGAGACGCTTGTTCTTGCTGGCCTCTTCCAAGCGGTCGCCTTCGGCGCGGAGGTCGCGCAGGCGGGCTTCGGGGGATTTGCAGGCGGGCAGCAGGGCGGCAGCCACCGCAGCGAGAAGGAGGAGAGAGCTTGTTTTCATCGTCAGATTCGGTAAGATTCCAGGCGGGCAGCAAACTCGCGGGGGAGAATCGCCTCCACCAAGGCGTCGTTGCCCTCGTATTCGGTGGAGAGCACCTTGCCGTCGCGGTGCATGATGGCAATGATGCGGCTCTCCGACAGCGGGATGCGATAGCGTTGCTTCGCCACGCGGTGGGACATCATCTCCACACAGGAGGCCAGCAGCCCCTCGGCACCCTGCTCCTGCAGCACGCTCATGGTGACGGACGGCTCCTTAATCTTGGCGGCGAGGGCTTCCAGTGTTGTTTCGCGCTGTTCCTCGGGGATGAGGTCGCACTTGTTCCAGACCACCACCATGGGTTTGTCCTGTGCGCCGAGCTCCGCGAGCACCTCGCAGGTCGTCTCGTAGTGGCGCAGGGCATCCTCATCGCTCGCGTCCACCACCTGAATCAGGAAGTCCGCGACGACGGCTTCCTCCAGCGTGGATTTGAACGCCTCCACCAAGCGGTGCGGCAGATTGCGGATGAAGCCCACGGTGTCCGTGAGCACCAGCGGCTGGCCGTCGGGCAACTCAATCTTGCGGCTCGTGGTATCCAGCGTGGCAAAGAGAATGTCTTTGGCGAGCACCCCGGCCCCCGTCAGCAGGTTCAGCAGGGAGGATTTGCCGGCATTCGTGTAGCCGACGATGGCCGCGGCAGGAATACCTTGGCGGGCGCGCTCCTTGCGCTGTGTGCCGCGCTGGCGGCGGACGACTTCCAGCTCCTCGCGGATGGCGTTGATGCGCTCGTGGGCCAGGCGGCGGTCCACCTCAATCTGCTTTTCACCCTCACCGCGGGCTGCGGCACCGCCGCCTTTGCCGCCGCCGCTGCCGCCGCGCTGGCGGTCGAGGTGTTTCCACATGCCCGCCATGCGCGGCAGGGCATACTGCATGCGGGCGAGGTCCACCTGCATGACGGCCTCGCGCGTGCTGGCACGTTTGGCGAAGATATCCAGGATGACCTCCTCGCGGTCGATGACGGTGACATTCACCAGCTTTTCCCACTCGCGCTGCTGGGAGGGGGAGAGGAGGTTGTCGAAAATCAGACAGTCGGCATGCGTTTCCTCCACCATCTCGCGGATTTCCTCCGCCTTGCCGATGCCGCAGAGGTATTTGGCCTGAATCTCGCGCGTGTACTCCAAGCGGCTGTCCACAATCCCGATGCCGAGATTGCTCACCAAATCCACCAGCTCGGCGAGCAGAGCCGTGCGCTCGCGGCGCGACTCGCCCGGCATGCCCAGGCCGATGAGCAGGGCACGCTCCACCATGTCCGGTTTTTCGCGGATTTCAAAGGACATCGCAGGAGTAGCGCAGGGCGTTATCAGTTAAAGGCGCGGGTGGTCGTCACGGGCACGTCGCGCAGGTAATCCTTGTTGTAGGCATTGCACGCGCACTCACCGCAGGACGAGAAGATCACCGCCGCCACAACACCGAGCAGAGAAAGAGAAAGCGTTTTCATGCCCCTACTCTACCCTAAAGCACAGGCAAAAGCAAGCGAGAAGCGTCGCCGGAGACAGCCAAACGTGTTCGGATGTCACGCGTTCTTTGCCCCGTCCCCCGAAGAGACCGCAGAGAATCACCATCGGTGGCTTCACTCCGCCGCATCCTGCTGCGGCGCAGCGGGCAGGAAAAGGGAGCGCAGGTCCCCGCAGCCGTAAAAATCAGCCTCATCAAGACGCTGCACGGATTCGGCCAACGAGAAAGCCGTCATCATCAGCACAAAGGAGAGCTGATTGCGCTTCTCCGCGGGCTGAGCCTGCAGAGCGGAATCCGCCGACATGCCGACGGCTCGCAGATGGGTGAGCTGCCCTTGCACCCTTTCCACGGCGGCAGCGGCCGTCTCAGCATCCGTGACACCTGCCAACGTCTGCTGCAACGCCGACATGGCATCGAGAAACTGTTTAGCCTCCACACACTCCTCCGCCAGCTTGTCCGCATCGATATGCACGGCGCCGTCCTTGGCATCGCCCGCCAACTCATCAATGTTCACGGAGATGGTCATGCCATCCTCGTCGGCAATCGTAGCACTCTGTCCGGGCTCGGTGGCAATCACCTTCGGGCCGTCGGCCGTCTGCTCCTCCGTTTGGGCGTTCGCAGACAGGGACATGCCGCACCCAGCGGCCAGTGCAAGGAAAAGAAAAGACGTTTTCATCGGAATAAGGGTATCGTACAAGGAGCGCAGCCGGAAAGCAAGCGAAATGACAAATTCTCCTCAAAACTCCTCCGGGGCGAATTCCTCTGCGGGTCCCATCCAATTGTTCAGGATTTCCACGGCGGCGGCCTGGTCGATGATGGGCTTGAAATCCTTCATTTTCTTGCCCGCTTGGTGCAGCTTGCCCTGCGCCACCGTCGTGGTCAGGAACTCATCGACAAACACCATAGGCAGCTCGGGCAGTGCGGCGGCGAGTTTGGCGGCAAAGGCACGCACCTTGGCACAGGCTGTGCCCTCCGTGCCGTCGAGGCGCAGGGGCAGCCCCACCACCAGCGTGCGGATCCCCTTCTCTTTCACCAGCTCGCGGATGCGGGCGATGGGCTCCGTCTTGGCGAGGTGAATGCTTTCCACAGGGTGCGCGAGGATGCCGCACACATCCGTGGCCGCAATGCCGATGCGGGCTTCTCCGTAATCAATGCCGAGGGCGGGGTGCATGGGCGGGTCAGTCTTGGCGTTCGCGTTCAAGGAAGATGAGGAGGAAGTGACCCTGCTGCATCGATTCGGTCGACACCACACGCCACCCATCGAGAGCATAAGGTTCGATCAAGGCTTCAAGCTCGCTCCCTTTGGGCGGAAGCAATGCCGCGACATATCGCAGCACTTTGTATTCGTATGTTGTCATCGGGATGTTGGTTAAAGAAGCTGTTCAGGAAGGTCGGCGACGACTTTTTTGATGGCATCCGCCTCGTCCTTGCGGCAGACAAGCAGAGCATCTCCCGTGTCCACCACAATGAGGTCGCTGACGCCCACCAGCGCCACGCGCTTGCCGCTGTCGGTGAAGACGATGTTGTTGCCCGCCTTCACCGCGCTCAGGGGCGTGTTGGCCCGGTTGCCCTCGCCCTTGTCGGGCAGGTAGGAGCCGACGGAAATCCACGAGCCCACGTCGTCCCAATCGAAGGTCGCCTCGAAGTTCAGCACGCGGTCGGCTTTCTCCATGAGGGCGAAGTCGATGGAAATGGGGGTGAGCTTTTCAAACTTACTACCTATGAAACTCAGCATATCCTCCGCCTGCGTCAGCTCGGTGATGAAGGCGGCGAGCTCTGGCGTGTGGGCGGCGAGCTGCTCACGCACATGCGCAACATTCCAGATGAACATGCCCGCATTCCACGAGAAACTCCCCTGCTCCAGATACGCGGCGGCGGTGGCGGCATCCGGCTTCTCGCGGAAACGGACGACCTCGTAGCAGTCGTGCGTGAGGGCGGCATCCGCCAGCTTGCCTGCGCGCTCGATGTAGCCGTAGCTCGGGCAGGCCCACGTGGGCTTGATACCGATGGTGATGAGGGCCTTCTCCCGCGCGGCGAGGGAGAGTGCATCCGCCGCCAGCGACCGAAACGCGGCGGCATCAAGAATGAGCGAGTCGCTGGGAATCACAATCATGTTCGCCTGCGGATTGCGGGCGGCGATAAGCCCGATGCCCAGTGCCACGGCGGGTGCGGTGTCGCGGCGGGCCGGCTCCGCCACGATGTTTTCCGCGGGCAGCTCCGCCGCTTGGCGGCGCACCTCAGCCTCCTGCAAATGATTCGTCAGGATAAAAATGTTCTCCGTCGGCACCAACCCGCTCAGGCGGGCAATAGCTTGGCGCAGCAGTGTCCCCGTGCCGAAGAGGTCGAGCAGCTGCTTGGGGCGGGCATTGCGGGAGAGGGGCCAGAAGCGCGTGCCGCTGCCGCCCGCAAGGATGAGAGCATAATTTCCGTTCACGCACCCAGTATAGCGTCAAGGCGCCCCCGCGTCAATCAGGAAGGCAACAGATGGGCAACAGAATGGAAAGCTCAGCGCAAAAGTGCGGAAATATCCTGCGGAAGCGGAGATTCCACGATAATGACGGAGCCGCGCCAAGGGAAGGAGAGCCGGCAGGCGTGCAGGGCATGGCGGGGCAGAAGGAGGCGTGCCGCGAGCTCGGGTGTCCAGCCTTGTTCAATGAAATCAAGATAATTTTGCTCCTCCCCGCCGTAGATTTTGTCACCTACGAGCGGGTAGCCGAGGTGGGCGAGATGCACGCGGATTTGGTGCATGCGCCCCGTGTGCGGGCGGCAGCGGAGCAATGCCATCGGCGGCATCAGGGCGTCCCCGGCCCGCCGCTCCAACACCTCGAACTCCGTGCGGCAGGGTTTGCCGCTCGGGTGGCAGCACTGGCGGATGTGGATGCGCGTCTCCGCCACGCTCTCCATGCGGGTGATGGGCTCCGCACAGCAAGCGGCATGCCAGGCGGGGGCCCCCTGCACCACGCAGAAATACTCCTTTTTCAGTTGCCGCGCCATCATGGCCTTGCCCAGCTCGGCAGCGGCCTCCGCCGTCTTGGCGATGAGCACGATGCCGCTCGTCTCGCGGTCGAGGCGGTTGATGAGCGAGACCTGTCCGCCCGTTGCCAGTTCGAAAGCCAGCAGCTCGCGCACACCATGCCACAGGGTCGGTTCGTTCTTCTCCCCCGTGGGGTGCGTCAGCAACGGGGCCGCCTTGTCCACGGCGAGCACGTCCTCGTCCTCATACAGGACGCGGAACTCCGGCACCACGGCGATGGGCATGTCGTACGGCACAAGCTCAATCAGTTAACAAAAAGGCGCGGGTCAATGGCGCACCATTCACCGGGCGCGAGGTCGAGATCGGCGAGGCGGAGGGCGCCGATGGCGATGCGCTCCAGCTCCGTGACGGGGGCGCCGACGGCGGCAAGCATGCGGCGCACTTGGTGGTAGCGACCTTCATGCAGGGTGAGCAAGCCCGCGTTCTCGCCCGTCAGCTCCAGCTCGGCAGGGAGGCAAGGCGTCTTTTCTCCCTCCAACATCAGGGTTCCGGCGGCAAAAAGTTCAACGGCGGAGGCGGGCACGGGGGCGGCGGTCACGAAGCGGTACACCTTCGGCACATGTTTCTTGGGGCTGGTGAGGCGGTGTTCGAAGCTGCCGTCATCCGTGAGCAGCAGCAGGCCGCTCGTCTCCTTGTCCAAACGCCCCACGGTGTTCACGCCGGGATTGCGGCGCAACCATTGCGGCGGCAACAAGTCGTAGATAAGCTCGCCCTCCTCCTTGTGCGAACAGGTGCAGCCGAGCGGCTTGTTGATAGCTACGTACAGGCCGTCGGCAAACTCCACGGGTTCGCCGTCCACCAGCACCTCGGCGGGCTCCACCTTGTCCTTGCCGTTGCGCACGGGCTCACCGCGAAAGGTAACGCGCCCCGCCGCCAGCCAAGCGGCGGTTTCGCGGCGGCTGCAATAGCCGTATCGGCTCAAAAGGGCATCGGTTCTCATGTCGGCAGCATTTTGCCATGTTTTTTTGAAAAAACAAGGTTGAAATGCAGCGGGTTTTGTGGTAGAGAATAAGGGATGAATCGCGGAGCGCGTGCCCCGCGCGTGTCTCTTATACCATTTTTCTCCATCCGTTATGATTACCACCATCACCGAACGTGAGCTGCCCGCCGACCTGCAAAGTCTGTGGGTGAAGGCTCAGCAGGCCGTACAAACCAAGAACTACAAGTACGGCGTCAGCATCATCAAGACCATCATCAAGCGCGCACCCGGCTTCCTTGAGGGCCGCAAAGTGCTCCGCGCCTGCGAAGTGAAGAGCACCCCCGATGCGGGGCGCCGCTCCTCCCTCTTCGGCGGCATGCGCATGACCACCTCCCGCAAGAACCCGGAGGAAACCATCATCACCATCGAGGATGAGCTGGAGAAGGACCCCTACTCCGTCAGCGCCAATGAAACCCTTTACACTGCTGCCGAGGCCTGCGGTCTGCACGACCTCGCCGCTTTTGCGCTGGATACCATTTGCCAAGGCCAGCCCAACGCCAAGAAGCACCTCCACATGCTCGCCTCCCACTATGTGAAGTATGAGCAGTTTGCCGAGGCCGCCGACACCTATCGCAAGGTGCTCGCCATCGACCGCACGGACCCCGTCGCCATGCGCGGTGAGAAGGACTGCTCCGCCCGCGCCTCCATGCGCCAGGGCAACTGGGAGGGCAAGGGCGATTTCCGCACCAAGATGAAGAACTCCGGCGCCACCGCTGCGCTCGAAAGCCAGGATAAGATGGGCCTCACGGGTGCCGAGCTCGAAGCCCGCCTCGCCCAGCTCTCCGAGCAGTACGCTGCGGACAACGCCAACCTGCAGGTGGTGAAGGACATCGCCTCCTGCTACGAGCAGATGGAGGACTACGCCAATGCCTACTCCTTCTACGCCTATGCCTACCAGCTCGGCGGCTCCACGGACGTATCCATCAACGACAAGGCCATGGAGATGCACGAAAAGGCCATGCAGGCCGAGCTCGCCTATTACGAGCAGGTGCTCGCTGCCGACCCGACCAACGAGGAAGCCGCAGCCGCTCTCGCCGCCCGCAAGAAGGAGATTGCCGAGGCCGTCGTGGCCGATGCCC
Organism: uncultured Verrucomicrobiales bacterium; assembly: GCA_937893015.1. Lineage (GTDB taxonomy): Bacteria > Verrucomicrobiota > Verrucomicrobiia > Verrucomicrobiales > Akkermansiaceae > Akkermansia. Next base: position 13,704 of record CALBJX010000027.1, read on the forward strand.
GCGCCCGTGTGGAAGCCAACCCCACGGATGCCCAGCTCCAGTTCAAGTTCGGTCAGGCCCTCTTCGATGCCGAGCAGTTCACCGAGGCCATCCCCGCCCTGCAGCGTGCCCGCACCAACCCCAACCTGCGCATCAAGGCCATGCTCATGCTCGGCAAGTGCTACCACGCCAAGAAGATGGTCGATATGGCCATCCGCCAGCTGGAGGAAGCCAACGGCGAGCTCAACGTCATGGACGATACCAAGAAGGAGCTGCACTACATGATCGGCACCCTCTACGACGAGTCCGGCAACAAGGAGAAGGCACTCGAAAACTTCAAGGTCATCTACGAGGTGGACTACGGCTACAAGGACGTCGCCACCCGCGTGGAATCCGCTTACAACTAAAGCGCACTTACCACCGGCCTTTGGTCCGCCGCGGGACTCTCTCCCCCGCGGCGGACTCTTTTTTTTTCGGCGTACCGCCGATCGAATGTACTCACAGCTCTACAGGAGGATGGGAACATGAGACGTTTTTTCACGATTCTTTTGGGAATAGGTATCGGGGTGCTTGCAATCCTGATGGCATGGTGCGAAGCCGAGTACAATCATTACATGGCGCACTGCATCCAAAGCAAAACGGCGTTAAAAGCGCTGAAACAGCAAGTCACGGAAGCAGGTGAGCGCGGCCCGCTGGCGGAGAACGAGGGGCGCATCGTGCGGGTGTGCGGCAAGGCGAGGCGCGTCTCGGAGCTGCCCGTCTTAAAGGATGAGCTCTTGGGTATCAGTGTCGCCGCGTCATCTCTGCGCCGCGATTTGACGGCAGAAGAGCGAACGGAACGCGGGGAGAGCACGTTATGCGTCATTGTTCATCCCTCATCTGCCGAGCTGCCGAGCGGCATGCGCCTCGCGGCACAAACGATAGAGAAAGAAACGGAATGGGAACTGGGAGGCTTCCGCTTCTGCCTCTCCTCCCGCCGGCTCAACGAGGAAGACCGGCACGTTGTCCCGAAAGAGGAGATGGCCCCCGTCCCCGATGTGATGCAGGGAGCCGAATGGAATGAAACTTGGGAAGCATGGACCTACAACGACGGGACCCTGAAGGTACGGGCGGCGTATTGGGCGCCGCCGGAGGAAGAGGAGATGACTATCTGCGGGAGACAGACAGGGAATCGGCTGGTGCCCTTCTCCTACCCGATGCCGCGCTCTCTGGCCCTCTCCGCCTGCGTGATGAGTTTCACGGAGCATCCCTTCCCGCGGGAGAAAGCGTTGGCCCTCGGCTCGGACATCCCCGATGAGGAGGCGCAAGGATGGTATGACGAGTACGTCGCTGCGACCTGCATGGACCTTTGCATCCTTCTGCTGCCGGTACTGCTGCTCCTTGTCATTTTCCTGCGTGTCTGTCAGCGTCGCCGCATTTGGCCCGCCCTGCTGTATACGCTCGGCGGCGTGTTGCTGCTGACCCTGCTCAACATCGGGAATGCGCTCATGCTGTGTTGGTGATGTTTCTTCGCTTGACTTTCAGGGCTCATGCGCTATGCTGTCAGGGTATGAAACGCATTCTTCTCTCGGCTTTGTTGGCGATGGGTCTGTGGACATGGGCGTCGGTTCCCTGCATGGCGGAACCGACGGATGCACCTGTGCAGAAATCGAAGAAATCCAAGAAGGAAAAGAAGGGAAACAAGGCAGAGAATGAGGAACCGGCGGAACTCTCCCCCGTGGCGGCAGCTCTCAAGAAGGTGAAGTGCTACACGGAGAGCACACCCGCCCTCGATGCGAAGTATTACATCTTCCTCTACTCCACCTCCTCCTGTTTCCACTGCAACCGCACCATGCCCGATGACGTGCTCTTCTACAAGGAAATGCGCCGTCAGGGGGATGTGGAGATGATTCTCGTCACCATCTCCCAGCTGGACAACCCTGCTGCCGCCAAAGGCTTTTTGGACAAATACAACGCGCCCTTCGCGGGGATGGTGTGGGAGGATATGAAAGCGGCGGGCGTGCCCGGTTCAAACGGGATGCAGCTGCCCCCGGGCTTCATCATCGTGAAAAACGATGGTCAGGTGGTCCACTCCGGCCCCGGCAGCGTGAATGGTCGCAACATGATGCAGGATTGGAAGCAGTACACCATCGGTGAGGATGCCGAGATTCCCCCGCCCTCTGCCGCCGAGCTCAAGGAGCAGAAAAAGGCCGAGCAAGCCAAGGCCAAGGCGGAAGCCAAAGCCGCCCGCGACAAAGCCCGCGCCGAAAAGCGCAAGAAGAAAAAGTGAACGGGATGTACAAAGTACATTTCACGCCCTGCCTTCAACCATGCCGAAGGCATCGGGGAGGTGAACGATTTCCGGGCGAGCGCCCGCGGGGAGGTAGACTTCGATTATGTCGAAGCGGAAGGGCACGTCCTCGCGGTTGAGGAGCCGCAGCCAGTTGTGCGCGCCGTAGCGGATGAGCTCGCGCTTCTCGCGGTTCACGCGGCGGGAGGCCGCACCGCCCGTGGAGGAGCCGAGCGCGGTTTTCACCTCCGTAAACACCAGCGTGTCGCCCTCGCGGGAGACGATGTCCAGCTCCCCTCGGTTGCCCCAACGCCAGTTCGTGCGCAGGATGCGGTGCCCGTGTGTGCGCAGCCACGAGCAGGCGACGCGCTCACCGTAGCGGCCGTAGCGTTTGGGTGGGGGCGGCGTTCCCTCTGCCCACGGCGTGCGGCAGCGGTGCAGCAGGCGCAGGTAGGCGAAGACCCGCTCCTTCAGTTCCTGTCGCGGGGGCATGGCATCAGACGGGATAAAACGAGACATAAGGCGGAGAAAAAGCTCAGAAGCGGTGTGGGTGTAGTATAGAACAGGCCTCGTTATTTGGCAATGCCTTTGTGGCGAAAGGTCAGCCAATCGAAACGACGAGCAAAAGATTCAAGCCCGAATCCCCCGCCACCCCCGAACCCGCCACGGCGACCCGCTCTCTCATGGCTCTCGCGCTCTGCGACCATGGTGGATTTCCCGGAACAGGCGGGTTGCATGCAACCCGAAAGAGGGGGCAAAAATGCGGGTGACATGCCACCCGATGAGTGGTGACGCCAAGCGCGAAACACACTAAGAGTAGCGCAACCCAACTGCGGCATCACCCCGCCATTCCGTCTTCGCCTTCGGCTACGCCGTGACAGGTCGGCGGGCCTATGTGGGGGTGTAACGCACCCCGCCCCAATCCCCACCTTTACAGGTGGGGCTAACTTTGTGACGGCATCTGCATGCCTCCCCAAAATGTGCGCGCCCCGGCGCACGGGATAAACAAACGCGTTCTGACGTTCCGTCAGAACGCGGTCTTCAATTCCGCGCGGCTGCACCGCGCGTTATTCTTTCCGCTTCTTGGGTTTGGATTTCGGCTCAACGGCTTTCTTGGGCGTTGCCTTTTTGCGCGGCGTTTTCTTCTTGGGCGCGGCGGGCTTTTCTTCCTCAGCGAAGGCGATGCGGTCGGTGCCCTCGGGGCGGACGGCGCGGGAGGAGTGGCCCGCGATGAGGTCGCCGCGGAGAATGGCCTCCGCAATGGGGTCTTCCAGCAGGTGCTCGATGGCGCGGCGCATGGGGCGCGCGCCGTACTGCGGGTCGTAGCCCTTGTCCACCAGCATGCCGACCACCTCCGGGGAGAGGGTGAGCTGAATCTGCTTGTTGTCCGCGAGGCGGCGGATGAGTTTTTGGGCTTCCAGCTTCACAATCTGCTCCAGATCGGCACGCTCCAGCATGCGGAAGACGACCAGCTCATCGAAGCGGTTGATGAACTCGGGACGGAAGTGCTTTTTGGCCGCTTCCGTAATCTTCTCGCGCATGGTGTCGTAGTCCGCCTCCGCGCGGTCGATGGCACCGAAGCCCATCGTGCCCTGTCGGGACGCCTGCTCTGCCCCCACGTTGGAGGTGAGGATGATGATGGTGTTGCTGAAGCTGACCTTGCGCCCCATGGAATCCGTGACGGAGCCGTCCTCGAGAATCTGCAGCAGCAGGTTCATCACATCGGGGTGGGCTTTCTCCACCTCATCGAAGAGGATGACGGCGTAGGGGCGACGGCGCACCTGCTCCGTGAGCTGCCCGCCGTCATCATGCCCCACGTATCCGGGAGGTGCGCCGATGAGTCGGCTCGTGGAGAATTTCTCCATGTACTCGCTCATGTCCACCTGAATGAGCGCATCCGCCGTTCCGAACATGATTTCCGCGAGGTTGCGGGCGAGGTAGGTCTTGCCCACGCCCGTGGGACCCATGAAGAGGAAGGAGCCGATGGGGCGGCGCGGGTCTTTGATGTCCGCGCGGCTGCGGCGCAGGGCGCGGGAAATGGCGGAACAGGCAATATCCTGGCCGATGACCTTGCTCTTCAGCTCGTCCTCCATGTGGAGGAGCTTTTCGGTCTCCTTCTCCTCCATGCGGGAGAGCGGGATGCCCGTCCACTTGGAGATGACGGCCATGATGTCGTCCTCCGTCACCTCGGAGACCTCGCTGTTCATGCTGCGCTTCCATGTCTCAACGGTCTCGGTGAGCTGCTCGCGGAGCTGCTTGCCCTCGTCGCGCAGGGCGGCGGCGCGCTCGAAATCCTGCGCGGAGACGGCGGCCTCCTTCTCGGCGGTCAGGCGGTCACACTTCTGCTGCATCTCTTTGATGGAGGAAGGTCGCGTCATGCGCACCACACAGAGGCGGGAGCCCGCTTCATCCATCACGTCGATGGCCTTGTCGGGCAGGAAACGCCCCGTGAGGTAACGCTTGGAAAGATTGACGGCGGCGCGCAGGGCCTTGTCCGTGTAGCGGACGTGGTGGTGCTCCTCGTAGCGCGGGGCAATGCCTTTCAGGATGAGGTAGGAATCCTCCGTGGAGGGCTCGCCGACCTGCACCTGCTGGAAGCGGCGTTCAAAGGCGGCATCCTTCTCGATGTGCTTGCGGTACTCGTTGAGCGTGGTGGCACCGATGGCCTGCATCTCGCCGCGGGAGAGGGCGGGCTTGATGATGTTGGACGCATCCATCGCACCCTCCGCCGAGCCCGCGCCCATGAGGGTGTGCATCTCGTCGATGAAGAGCACGATGTTCTTCTCCTTGCGGATTTCATCCATCACGGCTTTCAGACGCTCCTCGAACTGGCCGCGGTACTTGGTGCCCGCCACCATGAGGGCGAGGTCCAGCGAGATGATGCGGCGGCCGAGCAGGAACTCCGGCACGTCGCCCGCCACGATAAGCTGCGCGAGGCCTTCGACAATGGCGGTCTTGCCCACGCCCGCTTCGCCGAGCAGCACGGGGTTGTTCTTGGTGCGGCGGCAGAGGATTTGGATGACGCGCTCAATCTCCGCGCGGCGGCCGATGACGGGGTCCAGCTCGCCCTTGGCAGCGCGAGCGGTGAGGTCGCGCCCGAAAGCCTGCAAGGCGGGGGTGCGGGAACGCTCCATGGAGCCCACGCCCGTGTTGCCGCTGCCCGCGGTCTGGGGGTGATGAAGAAAATCGTTAACGTCCTCTTCCTCATCATCCTCGCGGCGGTCGCGGGGCTGTTCGTTGCCGTTGTCGGCGTTGTCGTCCACCTCGAACTTGGGGTCGATTTCCGCGAGCACGCTCTTGCGGGCTTCATCATAGCTCAGCCCCGTGGAAGCGAGGGCATGGCGGGCGAGGCCGTCCTCATCGCGCAGGATGGCGAGCAGGATGTGCTCCGTGCCCACATAGGTGTGGCGCAGGGCCTTGGCCTCCTGCCCCGCCATCTCCAACAGACGGCGGACGCGGGGCGTGAGGGGCAGCGAGCCGGCGGTGCCCGAGGCCGTGCCCGGCACCATGGACTGCTCAATCTGCGCGGCGAGCTTGTCGATGGCGATGCCCGCGTTTTCCATGACGCTGACGGCCACCCCCTGCCCCAACTTCAGCAGCCCGAGCAGGACATGCTCGGCACCGATGTAGTTGTGACGGAAGCGGTCGGCCTCGCGGCGGGCGAGGTTCATGACTTGCTGGGCGCGTGGTGTGAAATTGTTCATGATTCGTAGAGGGTGTTGAAGTGGTGGGGGTGCTCCGCCAGGAAGCGGCGGGCAGCGGCGGCACGGAGGGCGGGCAGTGCCTCCTCCATGGATTCGGGGGTGAGGGCGGTCTCCACGGAGATGAGGCGGCAGAGCTCGCGGAGGGCGGCGATGCCTTCGTCTGCTCCCCCATCCCACATCAGGTGACCGAGAGCCGTGGCCAGGCGCAGCACGGAGCAGGTGTCGCGCAGCTCCTTGAGCGTCAGGCGGCGGGCGTGGCGCAGCAACCCGTAGGCACGGCCGATGCAGTCCGTCACCTGTTCCGCGCTGTTCTCCATGAGCTTGACGCGCACCTGCCGCTCGCGGACGCAGAGATGTTCAATAACATGACGGAAGTAGGAGGACAGCTCATCCGCGCTCCCCTCCGGACCGGGGACGGAGAAGAAAACGTAGGTATTGCCCGTGTCGTCGTTGCCGTCCGAATAGAAGGGAGAGACGCTGACATGCAGCTTTTCCGCAGCTCTCGTGACCTGCTGCATCATGCCGGCCATAGTGAGCGCGGGCAGGTGCAGAATTTGGTACATCTGCAGGCCGTCGCCCGCCTCGCTCGGCAGGCTGGAGAGGTAACCGAAAGCCGCGTCGTGCGCCAAGGGGAAGCGTCCGTCCCAATCCGCCGCAATGCGCTTCATCTCCCCGGTCACGGAATAAACGGCATCACCGCTGCGGAAGATATGGATAACAAGATGCTCCTCCTCATTCACAAAGACGGCGAGATGACGGCGACGCGGCAGGATGAGGTGACACCCCTCGCCGCGGGCGGCCATGCAGGGCGTGAGCATCTTGCTCGCCAGCAGTGCACGACGCGTCTCATAATCCAGCTCGCTCATCTCCGCGCAGATGGTTTCGCGGGAGAGTCCGGGCAGAGAGGTGATGACGGGGATGATTTCCGACGCCACGCGGGCACGCCCTTCCGCCGTGCTCCAGCCGGGGAAGGCGTGGCCGCGCAAATTGCGCACAAGCCGCCCGATGGTGGCCATGACGATGTCCTCCCCGGGGCGTCCGCTCATCCACACGGGGGCGGAGAGCAAGGTTTTGTGCAGATTCTTCATGCGCGGTCGTCGGGGGTAAGGGTGCGGAGTCGGTCGCGCAGAGCGGCAGCGCGTTCATAATCCTCGCGGGCAATGGCCTCGCGCAGCTGTTGCTCCAGCTCGCGGTGCTCATCAGCGGGGGCGGGTTCGGCGCCGTCATCCGCAGCAGCGGGCAGCTCCGTCTCCAGCTCGCGGGCAAAGACGGTGTAGCAATCCGGGCAGCCGAGGCGGCCCGTCTTGCGGAAGACATCCAGCGTGAAACCGCAGGCGGGGCAGTGAGTGAGCACATCACGATTCTCTTGCGGCGCTGCGGTCAAATCCGTACCCTCCGTCAGCTCGCGGACGATGTCATCCACGCGTTTCTTGAACTCCTCGGGGAAGAATTTTTCCGAGAAAGTGAGTGTCTGCGGGTCAAAGAGCCCCTTCTTACGGGCGCAGTCCGCACACAGGACAAGGTCGGTCACCTGTCCGTTCACGATTTGCGTGAGGAACATCGTCGCGCGTTTTCCGCAGATCTGGCACTTTTTCACGGCTTGGATTCTACTCTTACTGCAAGTCTTTTTCCAGTCTTCCCCGCGTCTTATTGTGTCAGCAAACAAGCGGAAACGAGGAGAAAGCGGCGAGGAGAGACAAATGGGGATTTGACGATTTGTGATAAGAAATATGTGATTTGAGATTTTTGATTCGGAAATAGAGTGCGGCTCTCGCCGCAAGGATAGAAAAAACCTGTCTGACGTAAATGTCAGACAGGTTTCTTTAGATTGCGCCGACAGGTGCGCGAATTCTCTCAAGCACAAATCAAAAATCACATATTTCTTATCACAAATGAGAGCGATAAATCGCTCATTTCTCCGTCTCCGGAATTGACCTTGCGGGGCGGGCATGGTAGATTGGAGGCACAGCATGGAAGAAGAGACGGAACAGAGCATCCGCAGGATGAGCGACACGCTCGCAAGCCAAGTGGCGGCGGGCGAGGTGGTGGAGCGCCCCGCTTCCGTGGTGAAGGAGCTGGTGGAAAACAGCATCGACGCGGGTGCGCACGCGGTGCGCGTGGAGATTCGCCGCGGCGGCATCTCGCTCATCCGCGTGACGGATGACGGCAGCGGCATGAGCGCGGCGGATGCGGAGATGTGCCTGCAACGCCATGCCACCAGCAAGCTGCTCTCCGTGCAGGATTTGTTCGATATCCGCCACCTCGGCTTCCGCGGCGAAGCCTTGCCGAGCATCGCTTCCGTCTCGCAGATGAGCATCACGACCCGCCGCGCCAAGGATGTGGAGGGCCGCCGCGTGCTCTGCAACGGCGGGGAAACCGAGCCTGCCCAGAGCGCGGGATGCGCGCCCGGCACGGATATCAGCATCGCCAACCTTTTCTACAACACGCCCGTGCGCCGCAAGTTCCTCAAGAGCGAGGAGACGGAGAGCGGGCATGTGGAGCACCAAGTGAAGCTGCACGCGCTGGCCTACCCCGAGGTGCGCTTCACCTTCGTGCGCGACGGGCAGACCATCTTCGACCTGCCCGCGACCACGGATTTGCGGCAGCGCATCGCGGGCTTCATCGGGCAGCAGGAGGCCGCGCAGCTCATGCGCATCCGCCCCACGGAGGCCCCCGGCGTGCGCGTCACAGGTTTCCTGATGCCGCTCTCCGCCGCGCGGCGCAACCGCAAGATGCAGTTCTTCTTCCTCAACGGCCGCCCGATTGAGGACACCTTCATCACTCGCGCCGTCCGCGATGGCTACGGCGGGTTCCCCACGGGGCTGCACCCTGGCCTCTTCCTGTATCTGGAGGTGGAACCCGCGCTGGTGGATGTGAATGTACACCCCGCCAAGCGCGAGGTGCGTTTCCGCCGCCCGGCGGAAATCACCATGGCGGTGATGGATGCCGTGGCGGGCACCCTCGCGCAGCACGCCCGCGGCGAGAGCGACACGGAGGAGCCCGCCCCGCCGCCGGAGGTCCCCGTCAGCACGCCTGCCGCCGTCATCCGCCCGACCGCGACGGAAAAACCATCCCCCGCCCCTGAGGCGACGGAGGATAAGAAGCCGCTCGTGCTGCGCCCCGTGTTGCAGCCCGTGCTCAGCCCGCAGCAGAAGGAGCTGCACCTGCGCCCTGCGGAACCCTCCACGCCGCCGAAAGCGACGCCGCCCGCAGCCCCTGCCGCCGCACCCCTCGTGAGCCCCGCGCCCGCGCCCATCTCCCCCGTTCCCTCGCCCGCGCACCACGCCGCCCCAGCCCCTGCGCCCGAGACGGATGCCGCTCTGCCGCACTTCCGTTTCCTCGGCATGCTGCATGGTCGCTACGCCCTCTTCGAGAACGCGGAGGGCATGGTGATGATGTCTCCCCGCGCCGCGCGCGAGCGCATCATCTTCGAACGCCTTGCCGCCACGAACAAGCAGCCGCTCATCTCCCAGCGGCTGCTCGTGCCCGAGCTCATCGAGCTGGATGCCCGCGACATGGGCATCGCCATGGAGGTGAAACCCCAGCTGGAACGCGCCGGCTACGCCGTCTCCGTCTTCGGGCGCAACACCCTGCGCGTGGAGGCCGTGCCCGCCATCCTGCCGCTGAAACAGGCCGCACCCTTCCTCACGGAGCTGCTCGGCGTGTTCACGAGCGGCGGCGTGCGGCTCAACCGCGCCCGCAACCCCTTCGAGCCCTTTGCCCTGCAACTCGCCCACCGCTACGCCATGCAAGAGGACCTCACGCCGTGGCTCGCCTCGCCCCTCGCCCTGCTCGCCGACCTCCTCCGCTGCGAAATCCCCTACTGCACCCCCAACGGCCGCCCCACCCTGCTCCCCTTCCCGATGACGGAGATTGAACGCCGCTTTTCCGCGAGATAATTCATCGTTGCCATGCCCCACAAATCCGCCTCCGGGGCACCGACGCAGGGAAGCCGATACACACCGATCAGAAAATCTCAATCATAAATTCCTTTCCCTTCGTTTTTCGGTTGACAGGGGCGGGGCTTTCCGCTATATAGTCATGATAATATGATGGTGCTCGGATAAGGAACACCGCGACTCCTTTATACTCTCTTCACAAGAACTCTTTAACGGCATGAAAATCAAGAAAATCAGCCTTCCCAAGCGCACGAAACGCCCGCAACGCCGCCGCGGTTTCGCGCTTATTGCCACGCTCACGCTCATGATGCTGCTGGCCATGATTGCCACGGCGCTCATGGCCACGGCAGCCTCCCAAAACCGCATTGCCCTGCAATCCGTGTTGCAGGCGGAAGCCCGCCAGCAGGCCCTCATCGGTCTGGATGCCGCCATCGGCGAGCTGCAGGTGGAGCTCGGCCCCGATCAACGCGTTTCCGCCTCCAGCGGCGTGGTCAGCGAGTCCGAGGGCGGCACGCCGCAGCATGTGCTCGGTGTCTGGAACAGCTGGGACGGCCCCATCTACGGCAATGGTCTGACAGGTATCACCAAGGGACGTATTCAGGCGACCTACTCGCAGGGACGTTCTTCCCAGTTCCGCAAGTGGCTGATTTCCTCCAAAGACCCCAATGCCACCCGCAGTCTGCAGTCTGTCGGCAATCTCTGCTCCCGCCACCCCGGGCAGCGCATCTGCATGGTGGGCGAGGGCACGCTGGGCAAGACCCTCAACGCCCGCCACTGGGTGTATGCCGACCTGCTGACCATGCCCTCCACGGGCAAGAACACGGCCTGCTTTGCCTGGTGGGTAGGCGGCGAAAACCAGAAAGCCAAGATTTCCGTACAGGACCCCGAGGAGACGGATGACCCCATGGAAGTGCTGCACCGCACATGGAACACGCCCTCTCCCATGATTGTGGATAACAGCCTGCTTGATTTCGTGCCCCGCACCATCGAGAAGCCCGCCAAGCTCGTGACCCTCGGCACCATTCCGTTGCTGGGCTCCTCCTCTCAGGCGGGCGGCGCCCCCTATTTCTTCGATGTCACGACAACTTCCTACTCCCTCCCCGTCAATGTTTGCACAGGCGGTCTGAAGGAGGACCTCTGCCTCCTGCTCAACAAGGAATCGCTGAAGGGCACGGATTATGCGCCGCGCAATGACCAGGACTGCCCCATCGCCGACAACAAGGAGGTGCCCAAGGGCACGGTGCAGAACATGCCCATCGGCTCTTGGCAGAATCTGTATGCCTATTACAACTGCTGGCCGGACGGCTCGGCGGATACGAACAATAACTTTACGGCCCGCCTCGTCGGCTCTTCCGTGAACGAAGCCTATACCCGCATGAGCGGTAGCGCCTTCTCGGACGGCGGTTATGATTACATTGCCGACGCCAATGCCCGCAACGGCACGACTTTCTATGATTCCAGAGCATCGCAGGATCAGGGCAGCAAATCCGCCGGTTATGCCCGCACGCCCGTCATGCTGGCCTTCATGAGTAACTTCGGCCTCGTAACAGTGCCGACCGATACCAAGACCACGGACGGCAAGGACACGCTCTATGAGTTGAAGATGTGTTTCGCTCCCATGTTCCTGTGGTGGAATCCCTACAACGTGCCGATGCGCATCGCCAGCGACAAGCTCTGGTCGCAGTCCGTGCCGTACAAGACGACATGGTTGCAGACCTACACCGTGAATAAAGCCGGTACGTGGAACTATGGTTGGGGTACCTATGCCATGTCCCAGAACTCCGGTGATTCCGGTTTCGGTTTGGATTACGGCGACTTCTTTAAGCAGAGCGCCGAAGGTAACGATGAGATTGTCTTCCAGCCCGGTGAGGTACTCTTCTTCTCCCCCGGTAAGGCCCGCGCCACGGCGGACTACACCAAGCCCCAGAGCAACCCTTGGGTGGTGGGCTACAACCCCAGCTCCGTGGCCGGTTATAAGGCTCACTTCTACAAGATGAACGGCGCCTCCAACGCCCCCGGCGTGGCCAGCGGTTCCAACATCGGTGCAGGCCACTTTGAGCTGGGCATCCGTTTCGGTATTGCCGCATCCGGCGGTCAGTACAACTCCGATGGTTGGTGGTATGCCCCCCAGCATCGCGAATGCATTTCCCTGACCAATGGTTACAATGGTATCGGCGGTAACAACGGGGCCGATACATCTGCCGGCAAGCTCTGTCACTCACCGCAGCGCATGCTGCTCGGTTGGTATAACCCGACGGAAATTTCGGATCGGCAGGCAACAATTTGCGACAAAAACTCCAGCGACAGCATGTGGTCAGTCGATGGTTCCCAGAGTGATGACACCCTGCCGTACTACATCGCCTCCGTGGGTGTGGTCGCTAAGTCCGGCAACCCCTCCGTGGATTCCCGCATGTTCCCGGACAAGGACTTCCGCACGAAGCTCTGGCAGCATTCCAGCCCCACGCTCTGGGGCGGCATGATTTGTGACCCCACCGACCAGCAGCGCCAGTACCATCCCTACCAGCTCGCCGTGCTGAAGGTTTCCTCGGGTATGGATACCTGCCCCATGGACAACATCGGCAACAACGGCTACATCGGCATCACCTCCGATGGTGAGCAGGTGTCTTACGCCTCCGTCTGCGAGCTGCCCGTGCATCCTCCCTTCTCGCTGGCAGGTCTGGCGGGCATGCGTCTCCAGCCCGGTTGGTACCAGTCCGGTGACGGCGGCAACTACAAGTCTCAGGCCATCCTGCGCCGCATGGAGTACCAATCCGGCGTGCCCGGCGTGGGCATCGGCAATTCCTTCGCCGACCCCTGCCTGCCCGCAGGTGATGTGTACCAGTTCCACGACAACGTGCGCACGGGCGTGAGCATCGGCGCCAACGATAAGATTTTCGGTGATTTCTTCGACCACGGCCTGCTCATCAACGATGCCCTGTGGGATCGCTGGTTCATGTCCTCCGTCTCCGATATGCCCGACAAGCGCGGCACCCGCAAGGCGGAAGAAGTGCTGACCGAGTTCATGAACGGCAAGGAAGCGCTGCCCGTGGCCCGCTACAAGAAGACCTCCACGCCCTACAAGGATGACCAGGTCATCAAGCGCATCATGGCGGCGGACGGCTGGAAGCACATCGCCCAGTACCTCATGATTGACGGCGGCTTCAATGTCAACTCCACCTCCGTGGAGGCGTGGACGGCTGTGCTGCAGGGCCTTGCCCGCCGCAAGCTCACCGCGCGCCAGGACAAGAACCTGACGCTGGTGGAAGGCGGCAAGGCGGAGGATGAGGTCCTCTTCTCCCGCTTCATGCTCTCCACCACGGATAAGAGCGTGGACTCCACGGGCGGTTACAGCATGATGCAGGGCTCCACCTCCTTCCGCAACAACGGCATGCTTTCCGCATGGAGTGAGGTGCGTATGCTGGAGCCCGAATCCATCCGCCGCCTTGCGGAGGAGATGGTGAAGCAGGTGCGCAAGCGCGGGCCCTTCCTCTCCATGTCCGACTTCGTGAACCGCCGCCTCGACGGCGCCGGCGGAGAGACGGCGTTGAAGGGTGCCCTCCAAGCCGCTATCGACGCCACGGATATCAACCGCGACTTCCAGGACATCATCGTCAAGCCCCAGAGCGGCAACTACTACTCCTTCCCCGATGCGGAGAAGGGCTCCATGTACACCGCCGCCCCCGGCTACCTCATCCAGTCCGATGTGCTGGCCTCCCTCGGCAATATCCTGACAGTGCGTGATGATACCTTCACCGTCCGCTCCTACGGCTGCGTGAAGAACCCCTCCAATGCCATCCTCGCGCAGGCTTGGTGCGAGGCCGTGGTGCAGCGCACCATGGACTATGTGGACCCCTCCAATGCGCCCGGCGACAGCGAGTACAAGGGCGACGGCACCAGAGGCAAGGGGCTCACGGACATCAATAAGGTCATGGGCCGTCAGTTCCGCATCGTCTCCTTCAAGTGGCTCGATTTGTGGGACATCTAAGAGATTTGCAATTTACAAATCAGAAATTTGTGCGGCTTTACCGCAGGTTAAAAAAGTGGTCTGATGCGTGCATCAGACCACTTTTTCTCATGTCGGCAGGTGTGCAGGATTTTATTCATCCCGTAACCGAGACGTGAACGAGCGTACATCTTTCTTGACCACTCCTTTGCTTTCTGCTAGGCTTGGGTGGATGATGATACTGCGCACCTTTTTCCTGATGCTGACCGCTGCTCTGCTGCTCACGGGCTGCGGGCGGGAGGCGGTGCGCCGCGATATCCGCATCGGCTGTTTCCCCAATGTGACGCATGTGCAGGCGCTTGTGGCCCGCAACATGAGCCGCCACGGCGAGGGATGGTTTGAACGCTACCTGCCCGAGGGCACACCTGTCACGTGGCTCACCTACAACGCAGGGCCCACCGCCATGGAAGCCCTTTTCGGCAAGACCGCCGACCTCACCTATGTGGGGCCCTCCCCCGCCATCAATGCCTACGCCGTGTCGGAGGGCAAGGAGGTGCGACTGCTCGCAGGGGCGGTGAACGGCGGGGCCGCGCTCATGGTCGCGCCGAAAAGCGGTATCCGCAACGCGGCAGACTGCCGAGGCCGCTGTATCGCCACCCCGCAGCTCGGCAACACGCAAGATGTCTCCTGCCGCGCATGGTTGAAACAGCACGGGCTGACCACCACCATCGAGGGCGGCGGGGACTGCCGCATTGCCCCCACGCCGAACGCCATGCAGGCGCAGCTCATGAAACAGGGCAGTCTCGATGCCGCATGGACAGTGGAGCCATGGGTTACAGTGCTGGAGAAGAGCGCGGGGGCTCACATTCTTTTTGAGGAGCCCAACGTCGTCACCACTGTGCTGGCGGCGCGTGTGGCGTGGCTCAAACAGCACCCCGAGCTTGCCGCCGCCCTGCTCCGTGCGCACCGGGAGCTCACACAGTGGATTCTCGACCACCCCGCCGAGGCGCAGGCACGCGTGACGGAGGAGCTCAGCGAGCTCACGCAGACGAGCATCGACCCCGCCGTCATCAGAGCGGCGTGGAAACGCCTCACGCTCACGGACGCGCTCGACCGCCCGCAGCTGGAGCAATTTGTGCAGGACGCGCAGGAGGCCGGGCTGCTCGACCGCGTACCGCCCTTAAAGAACTTTTTCTACACGCCCGAAGAACTCTGACCCCCTTTTCTTTCCATGCAGGATAAGCTCCACCACGAAATCAACGCCTTCCCCGCCGCCAAGCTGAGTATCGAAAACGTCTCGAAAGATTTCGATACCCGCACAGGTGTGGTGCGTGCGCTCGACAACGTATCGCTCACCATCAACGAAGGGGAGTTTGTCTGCTTTGTCGGCCCCAGCGGCTGCGGCAAATCCACGCTGCTCAACATCATCGCGGGGCTGGACTCCCCCGACCGCGGCATGGCCCTCATCGACGGTGCGCCCATTGCAGGCCCCGGCCGCGACCGCATGGTGATGTTTCAGGAGCACGCCCTCTTCCCGTGGCTGGATGTCATCGGCAACGTGATGTTCGGGCTCAAACAGAAGCCCAACCTTACGGACAAGGAGCGTCTGGAGGTAGCCAAATACTACCTCTGGCTGGTGAAGATGGACCGCTTCGCCCACGCCAACATCCACGAGCTCTCGGGCGGCATGCGCCAGCGCGTGGCGCTCGCGCGCTCGCTGGCCCCCAACCCCAAGATTCTGCTGATGGATGAGCCGTTCTCCGCGCTGGATGCCATGACGCGAGAACAGCTCTACGGCGATATTCAGGACATCTGGGCCAAACGCCGCAAGACCATCATCTTCGTGACCCACAACGTGCGCGAGGCCGTGTGCCTCGGCAGCCGCGTGATTCTCTTCTCGCCGCACCCCGGGCGCATCCGCGAGGAATTCCGCATCGACCTCCCGCGCCCGCGCAGCATCAACAACCACGACCTCGCCGACCTCTCGCAGGGCATCACCTCTGCGCTGAAGGGCTATGTCGCTGCTGAATCCGATTGATTTTTCCTGTTTTTCTCATGAAACGCCTTTTCCTCACCCTGCTCTTCTTCGTTGCGCTGCTGCTGCTCTGGGGCGCCGCCACAGGCAGCTTCGGCGGCGAGGCACTGTGGTCGCCCTTCGTGCTGCCGCCGCCCTCCACCGTCGTGCACTACCTGTGGGACAACACCGCGAACGGCAAGATTCCGCTCTCCATGCTCATCACCCTGCGCCGCCTGCTCATCGGCTATGCCATCGGTCTGCTCTGCGGTGTGCCGCTGGGCATGCTCGCCGCGCGGTTCCGCTTCCTGCACGACACGCTGGGGTTCATGGCACTGGGCTTGCAGGCGCTGCCGAGTGTCTGCTGGGTGCCGCTGGCCTGCATCTGGTTCGGGCAGACGGAGGCCGCCCTGCTCTTCGTGGTCATCATGGGCACGCTGTGGAGTGTGCTGCTCTCCACCGAGAACGGCATGAAGAACGTGCCGCCTATCTACGCCCGCGCCGCGCGTACCATGGGTTGCAGCCCGCTCAAAACCCTTTTCTTCGTCACCCTGCCTGCCAGTGCCCCCTTCGTGCTCAGCGGCATGAAACAGGGCTGGGCCTTCGCCTGGCGCTCCCTGATGGCGGCGGAAATCTACGTCTCCGTCGTCTCGGGCTTCGGCATCGGGCAATACCTGCACTACGGCCGCGAGCTCCAACGCATGTACCAAGTCATCGGCGTGATGTTCATCATCATTGCCATCGGGCTGCTGGCAGACAAGGTCATTTTCTCCCCTGCGGAAGCGTGGCTCCGCCACCGCTGGGGCACGGACAGGGAGTAAGGCCCCTTGGAGAAGTTCGTATCGCGACCTTCCTCCATGACACACGTGCACCGGCGCACGGGGACTTTGCCCTTGCCAAACAGGGAGGCTTGCGCTAGACTTGCCGCCATGCGTTTTTTGGCCACAATATTCGCTCTCGGAACAGCTGTTCTTTTCTGCACCTGTGCCCCGGCAACGCCGGCATACGGGCACGGCGCTTATCCCGCCCGCAGCGGTGCCCGCACCTCCCCCATGCTGCACCCGGGAGCTACGCCCATCCCCAATGCAGCGCGCACCATTGCCCGCCCCGCCGCCAATTCGCTGAACCCGGCACGCCCGCTCATCACCCCGCGCACCCCCGCCCCCAAGCCCGACTGTGCCGCCGTTTGCGTCATTGACCCGAACAACGGCAAAATCCTCTACGCGCACAACGCGAACACGCGACGGCAGGTAGCCAGCACCCAGAAAATCATCACCGCCCTCTGCGTGTGCGATGAGAACAGGTTGGACAAGATGGTAACCATCCACGCCTCGGATAATCTGGCACCGCCCATCCGCCTGAATCTGAAACCCGGTACGCAGTACCGCAAGATGGACCTGCTGCGCGCCATGCTCACGGGCAGCTTCAACGACATCGCCGTGGCACTGGCCCGCGACACGGCCGGCAGTGTGGATGCCTTTGTGGCCCGCATGAACGCCCGCGCCCGCCGCATGCACATGTACGACACGCACTTCGCCAACCCCAATGGCCTGCCCGCAGAGCAGTATTCCACCGCGCACGACATGGCGCTGGCTGCCTGCTATGCCTACAACAACCGCACCATCCGCAGCTGCATCAACATCCCGGAGTACGATTTTCGCAGGGCGGACGGCAGTGTGCGCCGCATCAACTCCACAAACAAGCTGCTCAAGCAATACCCCTGGGTGCAGGGCATGAAAACGGGCTACACAAACGCCGCAGGCAAGTGCCTCATCTCCTGCGGCAGCGTGGACGGACGTGCCGTTATCGTGGTGGTGCTGGGCAGCACAAGCCGAAAAGTGTGGGGGGAATCGCTCAAATATCTGAAATGGGCGCTGGGCATCGCATAACCCCCGCGATTTTCCACGATTTTTGACGTGTTTTTTCCTTTTCATCATGCCCCGACCCCGCTATAATAGCGGGGTTAGGTTTTTCTCACCGCCGCATGGCACGCACCGGAAACAGAAAACGAAGCCACAAGAGCAAGGAGCCCGACAGGAGCTCCCTGTGGGGCACGCTGTTCAACAAAGATGCCGAGGGCGAAGAGGGGGAGGATTTCACGCGCGCGACCACCTACGCCCCGAACGGCGACTACGATGAGGAAGAGGACCGGCCGACGGAAAGCCCCTTTGCCCTGCTGCGACGCAAGCTGTGGCACGGGTTCAACTTCTGGGGGCTTGTCTCCGTCAGTCTTTTCCTGAGCTTCACCCTGCTGCTGCTGCTGCTGCTCGTGAAGCTTTGGGTGCCGCAAGACCTGAGCGACGTTGCGGGCTACAATGACACCGCCGCCGCACGCGATCTCACAGCACTCATCCGCAATGCGAACGGAGCCCCCGTCACCATTACGGAAGCCGAGCTCAACCGCTACCTGCGCGACACCTGCCGCATGCGCCAGACGGGTATCTTCTCCATCATCACCCACTGCCAAGGCATAGCCGTGCGCATCCACAACGGGTATGCAGAGATGATTTTTGACCGACTGATGGGCGCCAATATGCACCAAACCACCGCGGTCTACCTCACCTTTTCACAGGAAAACAAACTCGGCGCCCCGGAACTGAAGGTTGAGCTGCGCGGCGGCGAGCCCCTGCCGGGCAACATGCCCAACGGCGGCAGCATCGGCAGCATCTCCCTGCCTCAGCGTCACGTGCTCATGCTGCGCCCGGCGCTGGAATCCCTCATCACCTGCTACCCCGACATCGCCGAGCTGGTGCGCGAACACCACTACTGCCCCGTCTTCACCGCCAACGGGAAAGACCGCCGCATCACCCTCATCCCTTACACAGCTTCCTGACCGAACCATTCCATCCTTTTATGAACATGCGACATATCACCATTGCCCTGACGTGCGCCATCAGCGCCCTGAGTCTGAGCTCCTGCATCTTCCAGCAGGTCCACGACAACTTCACCCGCGCCACCTACCCCGGAGAGCGCCCCCCGCACGTCATTGCCGACAACAATGGTCAGCCCGCCACCAACGGCTGGCTGAAGGCGGACCCGAACGCCCTGCCCGCAGCGGGCTCCCTGCTCAGCCGCATCGAGACCGCCGCGGACGGCATCCCCTATGGTCTGCCCTGCGAGTTTGCCGGCATCATCACCTCCCCCTATGCGCCCCACCACCAGCTGGACTATACCAACGCCAAGGTGGGTGACAAGGTGTGGGACCCTTACACCCGCAAGCCCTTCTACATTCCCCGTCTCTACACCTTCAACTAATATAGCGCCCCGGCTGACATGAGCGACGAAGCTGCACCGCCCGCCAAACCGACCTTCAGCCAATACATAGGGCTCTGGGCCTACAAAGCCTTTTACGGGCTGCTGTACATCATCGACATCCGCATCGTGGCCCTTATCGGGCGCGGCATCGGATACTTGGTGTGGGCGTGCATGCCCTCCCGCCGCCGCATTGTTGAGCGCAACTTCCGCATCATTCTGGACCCGACCCTGCGGAAAAACAAGCTCAGCGCCATGGTGCGCCGCAACATGGTGCGCACCTCGATGAACCTCGCCTGTTCGCTCAAGACAGGCATCCTCAACGAGAAGGAGTACCGCCGCTCCATCTCCCTCTCCGGCCGCGAGATTTTCCGCGATGCCGGCCTGGACGGCAACACCGCCATCTCCTGCGTACCGCACGCCGGCAACTGGGAGATTCTCGCCCGCATCCGCCCGCAGTTCCCCGAGATTGAGCACTTCGGCTGCATGTACCGCAAACTCTCCAACCCGCTGTTGGAGGATCTGGTGCTCAAATCCCGCACGCGATACGGCAGCGAAATGTTCAGTAAAGAAGCGGGCCTGCGCGCCGTGCTGAAACTCGCTCGCACAGGCGGCCTGCTCGGCGTGCTCAGCGACCAGTTCACACAGGAGGGCATTTTTGTCCCCTACTTCGGCAAAGTGACGGGGACAACCCCTCTGCCCGCCCTGCTCTACAAGCGATGCAAGGGCAAAGGGCACCTCTTCTCCGTGCACACGAGCAACCGCGGTCTCGGCAAATGGGAAGCCGTCTGCGGCAAGAAACTCACGCTGCCCGAGGGCTGCGACAGCATGGCTGCCATCACCATGGAGGTGAATCACGCGCTGGAAAAGTGCCTGATGGAAGACATCATCGACGGCTTCTGGATGCACCACCGCTGGAAGAGCACCGCCTTCTTCGCCCCCAAACAGGACGAAGAAACCATCGAGGTCGCCAAGAAAGACACCAAGCTCCCCTTCCGACTCCTCTTCTGCATGCCCGAGCAGTTTGAGGAAGCCATCCTCACCCTACCCGCCCTGCGCGTCATCAAAGCCTCCCGCTTCGATATGCAGATTATCGTCATCTGCCCGACGGAGCAGCAGGCTTTCTGGGCTCAGCAGAAGGACGTCGTCACCTACACCATCGTCACGGACGGCGCCACAGGCGTCTTCGCACAGCTGGACAGCGACGACATGTACAAGGATGGCCCCTTCGACTTCCTCTTCATGTTCAGCGAGAACAAGCGCGTGTTCCGCGAGCTGCAGAAGCTCATGCCTTTCTACACCAGCGGATTTTCCGAGAACCCGCTGGCCAGGAAGAAGCGTGCCTTCCGCACCAAGGCACCGCGCCTCAACAGCGGACACCCGCGCCATGCGGCAGAGGACTATGTGCAGTTCATCGGCTACTGGCACAATCTGGACACCTCCATGGCCTATCCCGAAACGGCAGCCCCCGCAGACGGCCCGACGCACGCTTTCATCGCGCCCTTCTCCACCCTCGGCAGCGCCGACAGTTGGGCGGAGGAAAATTGGGCGGCACTCAGCGCCAAGCTCGGTAGCGACACCACCCTGCTTGCCCTGCCTGCCGATGCGGAGAAGGCAGAGGCCATGGCGAAAAAGCTCAGTATCACAGCTCTCATCCTCAAGCCCGAGGAAGTCGCCTCTCACCTCGACGCACAAAGCAGGCTCTACGCCGTGGATGGTCTGCTGCCCCAGCTCGCAGCCCTCGCCGGCGCCCGTTGCACGGTCATCATGGCCTCCCGTGCCGCGGACCGCTACCTGCCCCTCGGCGAAGGCCACCGCGCCTGCGTGAACCACACCCCCTGCCACCCCTGCGAGCGCACCGCCTGCGACATGCCGACACCCTGCACCGCAGGCATCGCTGTAGCCGATGTCCTCGGGGAGTAAAATGTGTCACACATCATGTCAATAACGGCGCAGCGAAGAGCGCAGAGCACCCGGATACGTTAAACGCTGATAGGCGCGTTGCGCTCTGATTCTCTTCATTCGGTGAGCGTAGCGAGCGCAATTCAAGCTCCGCAATCTCAAATCAAAAATCACAATTTTGCTCGGCCGGGCCTTGGGCGGAGAGTGATGAGGGTTATCTCCGCGGGGCAGAAGAGGCGGACGGGCATGCCGGCCCAGAGGGATGTGCCGGGGGAAACGTAGAGGGGCATAGAGCCGACGCGGTAGAGGCCCTTCACATAGCCGCCGTTGTAGCGGGCAACGAGGACGGAAAGACCGGGGAAAAGCCCGCCGTGGGTGTGCCCCGAGAGCTGGAGGGCGACGCGCTTATCCTTCGCCGCCGTGTCGGCAAAGACGGGTTCGTGGGCGAGCAGCACCACGGGGCGGTCGGCGGGGGCGCCCGCAAGGGCCTTCGGCAGGTTCGGGGCTTCCTCGTGGTTCCATTCGGCCATGGGGTCGTTGACACCAGCCATCGTAAGGGCGTCACCCAGCGGAGCGTGCTCGTTCACCAACATGCGGATGCCGCAGGAGCGAAGGAAGCGCAACCAAGCCTGATAGCCCGAGGGGTAATCGTGATTGCCGATGACGCCATACACGCCGAGAGGGGCACGCAATTCCGCCACCAGCAGGAGCAGTGAGAACAGGATGAGAAAGACATTCAACGCCGTGAGCGGCAGCAGCACCGCGGCATCCGCCTCCGGCGCAAAAAAACACCCATCGGGATAGAGGTAATCCGGAATACTGAATTTCCAGGCCCCCAAAGCCAAGGGCACACCCAAGAGCCCCCGCCACCACCACCGCAGCCGCAACGGCCACACTACCCTCAGGGCGACATAGAGGAACATCAGCGCGTAGAGGATGGATGTAGTTCGCATCGGGAAGAGGGAAACAGGACGAACGGGCAGATGCAAGCGGATAATCTGATCATGCCGGACCCGTATCCCATACCCCATATGAGCAGGAATAAGGTTGCAAATCCGGGGGAATACTGCTACACTCTCCCCGATGTTTGTTTTGTTTTTTATTTCACACCGATTATGAGTGTAATCGGAGCAAAGGCAAACACCACTTTTTATCCCGTCTCCATCCCTATATGGGATGGCAATGATTTGTCATTCTCTTACCATCTATGCTTGGCACCTTATTGATTGTTTCCGGCCCGTCGGGTTCCGGTAAAACGACCCTTTGCCGCCGCGCGGAAGCCGCGGGACTCACAGCCTACTCCATCTCCTGCACGACGCGGGCCCCGCGCCCCGGCGAGCGGCAGGATGTCGATTACCACTTCCTCACGCCCGAAATTTTTGCCGAGAAAGTCGCCGCCGGCGAGTTTCTGGAGCACGCCACAGTGCACGGCAACAGCTACGGCACCCTGAAGGCAGACATCATCGACCTGCTCCAAGCGGGCAAAAACGTCGTTATGGACATCGATGTGCAGGGCGCGGCCAGCATCCGCTCCTGCCCCGACCCCATCATCCGCCGCGCCTATGCGGATGTATACATCCACGTTCCCTCCGATGAGCTGGAGAAGCGTCTCCGCGGTCGTCAGACCGATGCGGAAGAGGTGATTCAGCTCCGCCTGCACAACGCCGCGGAAGAAGACGCCCGCCAAGGCGAATACCAATTTGCCCTCGTCTCCGCCGACCGCGAGCACGACTACGCCCGTTTCACTGCCCTGCTCACCGCACTCGGTATGCGCACGGCTCTGGCCTGACGCCGCAGTCTTCCCTTATTCTTCATTCCCTCGCACGCCGTTCTCTGATACAGAGAACGGCGCTTTTGTTAGTTGTCGGGCACTAACTTCTATTGCCGATATACCCAATTCGTCTATAATAAAGAAAAGTCTGAGACAGATATTCCTTCCTCAGGCCGCATCGAATAAACAACTAGCGATAACAGCTGATTATGGATAGACTTCCGGATAATACAACGGCATCATCGG
>CALBJX010000028.1 GCA_937893015.1 uncultured Verrucomicrobiales bacterium
CTACAGCATTCAAAATGCTGTATACTTCCCCCAGTTCAACAAAGGGTGCGGTATGCCCGCACCCAGACACAATTTTACATAATCGACTCATAATCATGAAACTGCGACTTCCGAATGCATTGATTGCTGCTCTTTTGGGAGCTTTCACGACACCTGTAGTTCATGCCGGTTCGTGGGCTGCTGATGGCGGAACCGGCGGGCACGCCTACTATTACGTTGCTCGCGGCGAAACGCAAATTGATTCCCTGACGGCCCCGAACGGGACAAATAGCGTCCCTGTGACCAACCCCGGCAGCGTGAATGACAATTATGCGACCATCGGCATTGTGAATCAGGAGGCCTCAGAGGTTACTATCAATGCGTTTACGGCTTCTAACAATCAAACGCTTATGGTGGCCCAGAACCCTTGGGACGGCAATCCCAACATCAGCGTCGCGCTTGATACGCTGACGTTTGAGCCGGCGGAGGATTCTGAGGCGGAATACGGCAGCGGCCAACTGCTTGTGAACGCTAACCAAACGGCTTCTGTCTCGACAGTGAATGGCACGCTGACGACTGTCACGAACAACGGCACGCTTTCTCTCGGCAGCGGCGTGACGAGTGGTGCCATTACCAATGCGGGCAGCCTGACGCTGACAGGTGCGACGACGGGGTATATCCAAAACACCTCGGGAAACTCTTCCATTGTCGTTTCCGGAGCAGATCTTACGACGAGTGTTAATGGCTTCTGCCTTTCTTCCACCCAAAATTCCCACACAGCTGTAACAATTGAAAGCGGTGCCACGTTGCATATCACCGGAACGGCGCAGAGTGTAACGGGTAATGCCGGTTCGTTTATGCTTTCCAACTGGCCCGGTGAGAGTACTGTTGATATCTATGGTACACTGATTTCCGAGGCCGCGCTTTCCGGCCGTGACGGCTCCGGTGCCATCGTGGTGCATCAGGGCGGTGTGCTGGAAATGCGCGCAGGCATCTCTATGCTGGCGCAGCGCAATACGAACAGCCTTACTGTTGAGAACGGCGGCACGCTGCGTGCAGGGGCGACAAGCACCACCACCGGCAACTACACGCTCACGCTGAAAGATGGTGCCACATTGGAGGGGTACTACGGCAGCGGCAGCGCTGTTACAATTGCTCAGAATATGACCTTGGCTGCAGCTGAAGAAGGGGCCTCTTCCGGCGTTAACCTTTCGGCGGCAAGCGGTAAGGAGATGACACTCAGCGGCGTGTTGAGCGGCACCGGCTCCCTGAAGATTACCGGCGGCGGCACAGTCAAGCTGACGAACACGAACAATTCATTCAGTGGCGGTGTGAATATTTCCTCCGGCTCGCTGTATGTCACGGGACAGACGATTTCCGGTCCTCTTTCGGGGTCCGGTACGCTCTATGTCAATGGCGGTACTTCTGCTATTAGTGGAGACAACTCCGGCTTTAGCGGCGAACTGAAAGTTAACAATGCTGCCAATCTGACAGTTGCCAATGCAATCAGCGCAAAGAATTTGGCCATATACAACAACAACACTCAGGCAACCTTTAATGGTGCCGTTACTGTCACAGGGGGTAACCGAGCTGACGTTGGGTATGATAACAACGCTCAAAATATCAATGTGGCATTTAATCAGGGTGTCACTTATAATGGCACAAATGCTTACGCCTTCGTTGTCGGCAACACGAACACGCTGACGCTTAGCGGCACTTCGGATTTTGGCGGCAAGAAGCTGGGACTTTCCGAAACGGCTTCCCTTACGCTGAAGGAGAATGCCACACTCTCGAATATCGGTGATATCTACAACTCATCCAACAGTACGAATAATGGTGCCGTTACGTTGGAAACCGGGAGTCGTCTGCTTTATCAGACTTCGCAGAGCATCACGTCAAATGCTCTGACCAACAACGGCACAATTGAGCTGGAGGGCGGTTCTTCCGCTCGTACGTTGACCATCAACTCCAGCGGTACAGTTGTAAATAAAGGCACCATTGCCGTTCAGGGTGGTGCCGCACAGACAACGCTTGAACTCAAAGTCCGATACGACATCGAGCAAAACGGCAAGATTGCCGTGCGCGGTACCGGTGCAGCGAGCACGACACTTCTTCTGACGTCCACGTACGATAACCAAGGCACGGCAGGAGATCCGACGCATACCACCAATCTCGGGGCGGTGGAGCTGAGCAACGGCGAGTTGAAAAACAACTCCAATTGTGAATCTGCTGTGCGCAACATCACGACACTAACGGTGGATGGAAGTTCTACGCTTTCCCAGAATAGTTGGAATACGTTTTGGAATATCGCGGCCATCAATAAGGGAACGGCGGATTCTCCGCGTACCCTGACGTGGAACATGACAGCCAACCACTACACGAACTCTGTGATGAGTTTGACGGGGGCGGGCACGTTCGACGGCACATTCGTGGCCAATCGTACCAATGCGAACGGCAACGGCAACTATCAGGCCTACCTTGAAATCGCGCATCAGGACGCGTTGCAGAACGCAGTCCTCAATGCCACAGGTACGGGCTCGTCGTACATGACCGTGGCGTTGAAAGCAAACAAGGTGAATCTCTCCGGTTTGCAGGGCAATGCCAACAGTATTCTTATCGCCGGTGACGCCAACAAGACTATCGGAAGTAATAGCAGCAAGCAAGGACAGGTTGTGCCGACGTCTTCCGGAACATCAGAGTTGGTCATCACCAGCAAGGATGGGGCGAACGATAAGTTCGCCGGCAAGGTGCTGGGCGGTATCAGCATCACCAAAGAGGGCACGGGTACCCAGAGCTTCAGCGGGGAGATGAGCTCTTTTGATGGTGACATCAAAGCCACGGCCGGTATCTTGCAGCTGCTCAACCAGACCTCCGTCAATGTAGAGAACCTGACCATCACTGGCTCCGAGGCTCACCACGCGGAAGTCGGCGTGTACACGGGCGACACCAAGAACACGAACAGCGAAGCCGGGATAGTGGTGAAGGGCACGCTGACCGCCAATGAGCATGCCGTCCTCAACGCCAACCTCACCATGAAGAACGGCTCCACCATTGCCGTGGACCACACCACGGGCGGCCTCCACATGGGCAGCACCGTCACCTTCGAACAGGGCGGCAAGATGAACCTCAGCGACAACATCATCAACGGCCTCAACAGCCTGACAGTGGGTGAGGGTCTGACGCTCTTCTCGGGTGTGGATGAGTTCAACATCAACGGCGAGGCCTACGATGCCGGCACCACGTACAAGGCAGGCGACTTCTTCAACCTCAGCAACGCCGATGTGGCGGTGCAGCGTCCCTACGACCTTGTCGTGAAGTTCGGCGACGGCATGAGCCAGAGCGGTCAGAGCATCTTCCTGTGGATGGAGACGCCCGAACCTGCTACGGCCACGTTGAGCCTGCTTGCCCTCGCCGCGCTTGCCGCCCGCCGCAAGCGCAAGTAAGCTAGGCAGCAACCAAGCAAAAACTTCCAAGCCCATCCCGCCGCTGACGGGGTGGGCTTCTTGTATCAGGTAGCATGTCACCCTGCGATTTCGCGCACGCCGCGCGTGGGGGCGGGTAGCATGTCACCCTGCATTTTGCGCCCGCCGCGCGTGGGAGTGGGTAGCATGTCACCCTGCGATTTCGCGCCGCCGCGCGCAGGGGGCGGGTAGCATGTCACCCCGCGATGTTGCGCACGCCGCGCGTGGGGTCGGGTAGCATGTCACCCTGCCATTTTGCGCTCGCCGCGCACAGGGGGGCAGGTAGCATGTCACCCTGCCATTTTGCGCCCGCCACGCGTGGGGGGGGCGGGTAGCATGTCACCCCGCGATTTTGCGCCGCCACGCGTGGAGGTCGGGTAGCATGTCACCCTGCGATTTCGCGCCGCCGCGCGTGGGAGTCAGGTAGCATGTCACCCTGCGATTTCGCGCCGCCGAGCGTGGGGGGCGGGTAGCATGTCACCCCGCGATTTTCCGCACGCCGAGCGTGGGGGCCGGGTAGCATGTCACCCCGCGATTTTGCGCCGCTGCGCGTGGGGGTTGGGTAGCATGTCACCCTGCCATTTCGCGCCGCCACGAGTAGGGATCGGGTAGCATGTCACCCCGCCATTTTCCGCCGCTGTGCACAGGGGGTGGGTAGCATGTCACCCTGTGATGCTGCGCCGCCGCGCGTGGGAATCAGGTAGCATGTCACCCTGCGATTTTGCGCCCGCCACGCATGGGAGCGGGTAGCATGTCACCCTGACACTATGCCTCCGCCGCCGCTCCCGGTGCGGCGGCAGGTGCAGGAGTGGGTCTTTTAATGTCCGGGGGCTGTCCGGGCTGGCCGGGGGCGCACTCCTTCATTGACATTTGGCGGCGGAGGTGGTACAAGAAGGTATGTTGCGTCCTTTCCTTTTTTCGCTCGTTGCTGCGGTGTTCTGCGGTGCTGCTGCGGCGGCGGAGCATGTGCGCCATGAGCTGACGCGTGAGGAAATCGAGGGCCGCTATGCTACGGCTAAGGCTGCGCTGGAGGATGAAACAATCACGGAGGTGGGCAATGTGCCCGCTATCCTTGCGCTCTGTTCTCAGCAGGGCTATGCGCCTGCCGCACGTCTGCTCATCGATGTGTATGAGGGCAAGTTCAAGGGGCTGGAGGCTAATCCCGCCAAGGCGGCGGAGGAGGCTAAGGTGATTGCCGAGGTGCCTGTCCCGTTCCCCGATGATCCCGATTGCGCGGCGATGCATATCGAGGCTATGTACCGCTATGCCTTGTATCTGGAGCGAGGCTATGGCTGCGAGAAGGATGAGGCGGCTGCCTATGGGTGGATGACGAAGGCGGCGGCAGCGGGGCTCCCCGCGGCCCGCGCGGAACGCGCTCGCATGCTGGCCCGCGGCAAGGGGACCCCCAAGGATATGCGGCAGGCATGGGAGATTCTGCGCGGGGTGGCTAAGGAGGCGCCGGAGACGCCGCACGTGTTTTTCTACATGGGCTACATCAGCTACAGCTCGCAGACCGCAGCGGGGCGCCGCCGCGCGGCGGAGCTTTTCTACCTCGGTGCGCAGCACCGCGATGCCGATTGCCTGAACAATCTCGCCGCTATGTACGAAAAAGGCATCGCTGTGAAACAGGATACGGCCAAGGCGCTCAGCCTCTACGGCAAGTCTGCCGTGCTCGGCAACAAGCAGGCCTCTGCCAATCGCCAGCGCCTCGCGTACAAGGCGGGTATCGATGCCCATCGTCAGGAAGCGACCCCGCCTGTCACCCGCATTGCCAACGCTGTGCAGCGTGTCATCCGCATGTTGCCTATCAACGATAAATCTCAGGACCGCCTGTGGCTGTGGCTCAGCGGGCACCCGGCCTCATGATGCACCCCGCGCGACAAGCTCTGGAATACGCTGCGCACGCGCTCGGCTTTTCGGGGGTGGGGGTGGCGCACGCCGATGCCGACCAGGGGACGCAGCTCCAAGACTGGGTGGCCGCGGGCATGCACGCGGACATGCATTGGGTGGAGCGCCACTTGCCCGCGCGCCTGAATCCCGAGTTGGTGCTGCCCGGGGTGAGGTGTGTCATTATCCTCACCTATGAGTACGCCCGCACGGATGCGCGGGAAGCGGCGGGGCGCATGGCGCGCTATGCGCAGGGGGAGGACTACCACAAGCTGCTGGCCGGCAAGCTGGCGGATTTGGATGAAACGCTTTCCTTTTACGGCGGCACCCAGCGTTGTTTCAGCGATTCGGGGCCCGTGAGCGAGCGCTTTTTCGCGCAGGCGGCGGGGCTCGGCTGGTTGGGCCGCAACGGGTTGCTGAACCGCGAAGGCAAGGGCTCGTTTTGCTTCCTTGCCAGCATCCTGACGACACTGGAGCTGCCCTGCGACACGCCCGCCGTGAACCGCTGCGGCAACTGCCGGCGCTGCGAGCAGGCGTGCCCCACGGGGGCGCTGCACGACGGGGTGTGCGATGCCCGCCGCTGTCTCTCCTACTGGACGATTGAGGCAAAAGCCGCCATGCCGCCCGATATCGCCGCCGCTATGGGGGGGCGCGTCTATGGGTGCGATGCCTGTCAGGAAGCTTGCCCGTGGAACCGCCCCGGCCGAGGGCAGGAGCCGCGCATTGATCCGCATTTGCTCATGCCCGCCCGCCTCTCTGCCATGCCCCCCGCGGAGCTGGAGGCGTTGGACGAGGCGTCGTTTAATGCTCTTTTTGCGGGTTCCCCTGTCCGCCGTATCGGCGCAGCCCACCTGCGGGAGAACTTTCTGCGGATGGAAGCGGGGCGCTGAGAAAAAAAGCTTATTGCGCCAGAGCGGCGAGGGAGGCCAGCAGCTTGTTATGGATGCCGCCGAAGCCGCCGTTACTCATGACGAGCAGCACATCCCCGAAATGGGCGCGGGAGACGACGTGTGCAACGATGTCATCCGCATTCTTGCCGACAAAGCATTCTTTGCCCGTGGCGGCGATATCGGTGCAGAGTTTCTCTTCGTCCAGCTGTTCCTCCGGCTTGAGTTTTTTGTGGTTCTCCACTTTGGCAATGACGGGGAAGTCTGCATGGGACAGCGCCTCCGCGAGCTCGTTCTGGAAGAGGTTGCGGATGGTGGTGTTGCTGCGCGGCTCAAAGAGCACCCAGAGGCGGCTCTTGGGGAATCGCTGGCGCAGCCCCGCGATGGCTTGCTTGATGGCGGTGGGGTGGTGTGCAAAGTCATCCACGACGGTGACCCCGTTCACACAGCCGCGGACCTCCTGACGGCGGGCAACACCTTGGAACTGCTTGAGGGAGGCCCCCATCTGTTCGCAGGAGAGGCCCGCAAAATGCGCCGCGCAGAGCGCCATGGCGGCATTGCGGATGTTGAAATCGCCCACCATGGGCACCTTGAAGCTTTCGCCCGCGAAGCCGAAGGGTTCCTCGCTCATGCCGGTGAGGGTAAACACGGAGCTGTCGGGGTGTAAATCGATGTCGCCGATGCGGATGTCGGCGTTCTCCCCCATGCCGACGGAGACGAGGCGCACCATGCGGAGTTCCTCTGCTGCGTGGGCCCGCACATCCGCGCAGTTGGGGCAGTCCGCGTTGATGAAGACGATGCCGTTGCGGGGCACGATGCGGAGCAGGCGCTTGAAGGAGAGTTTAATCTCTTCCACGTTCGCGTAGATGTCCGCGTGGTCCATCTCAATGTTGTTGATGATGACCGCCTCGGGCAGGTAGTGGAGGAACTTGGACCGCTTGTCGAAGAAGGCGGTGTCGTACTCATCGCCCTCCAGTACGCAGAAGTCGGAATCCGTGAAACGGCCGCCGCGGCCCAGGTTGCGGGCAATACCGCCGATCATGAAGCTGGGGTTGAGCGCGTTGTCCTCCATCAGCCATGTCAGCATGGAGGTGGTGGTCGTCTTGCCGTGCGTGCCGGTGACGACGTAGTTGCGGTGCCCGCGCAGGAAGAACTCTTTCATGGTCTCGGGCATGCTCTTGTAGTTGAGGTGGCGCTCCAGCACGGCTTCCACCTCGGCATTGCCGCGGCTCATGGCGTTGCCGACCACGATGAGCTCGGCATCGGCGGGGATGTTTTCCGGCTTATAGCCTTGGAAAATTTGAATGCCCTCGTTCTCAAGGAAGGTGCTCATGGGCGGGTAGACGTTCGCATCGGTGCCGGTGACGATATAGCCCTGACGAGCCATAGCCGACGCGACAGCCCCCATGGCGGTGCCGCAGATGCCGAGGAAATGAACGTGTTTCATGAGCTGAAAATCCGAGTATAACGTGAACGCACAAGGGTAGCGCAGAACGCAGGCTTTGGCAAGCGTTTTTTTAGGGAAGAACAGGTATGTCCGGGCCTTGCTCAGCCTTGTGTGCGGCGCAGACGGAGCTGGCCGCAGGCGGCGTTGATGTCGTGCCCCTTTTCGTAGCGCATGGTGACGGGAATGTGCTCGTTGATGAGGGCGCGACAGAAGGCCTTGCAATCGGCCTCGGAGGGACGCACCCACGGAAGCCCCTCCACGGTGTTGTAGGGGATGAGGTTGACCTTGGCGTTGAGGTCGCGTGCAATGCGGGCGAGCTTGCGGGCCTCGGGCAGCATGGCGTTCACGTCTTGGATGAGGATGTACTCCAGCGTGATCATGTGCTTGCCCGTGGTGTTCCACTCGCGCAGGGCGGGCAGCAGCTCGCCGAGCGGCCACTTGCGGTTCACGGGCATGACCTGCGCACGCACCTCGTCGCTCGCGCCGTGCAGGGAGACGGCGAGGCGCAGGGGTTTGCCGAAGGCGGCAAGGCGCTTGAGCCCGGGCACGTTGCCGCTGGTGGAGATGGTGATGTGGCGCGCACCGATGTTGAGCGCCTTGGGCTCCATGATGAGCGTGAGGGCTTTGAGAAGATTGTCGATGTTGGCAAGGGGTTCGCCCATGCCCATGAAGACGAGATTGTCCACGCGCTCACCGCTGATTTCCTCTGCCGCGAGAATTTGCCCGAGGATTTCGGCGGCGGTCAGGTTGCGGGTGAGGCCGAGCAGCCCGCTGGCGCAGAACTTGCAGCCGAAGGCACAGCCCACCTGCGAGGAGACGCAGAGCGTGATGCGCCCGCTGTGTGCCCCGCCTTGCCCCACCGCCGCGGGGATGATGACGGATTCCACCAGATGCCCATCCTGCATGCGGGAGAGGAATTTTTTGGTGGCCGTGCCGTTTTGGCTTTCATTGACCTCCACCACCTCCAGCGGGCGCAGAATGAAGCGCGCCGCCAGCTCTGCCCGCAGGGCAGGGGGCAGGTTGCTCATCTCCGCAAAATCCTTGGCGCGGTGCTTCCACATCCACTCCATCACCTGCGTGGCGCGGAAAGCTTTATGCCCCATGGAAGCGAGCAGCTCCGTGAGTTCGGCGGGCGTGTATTCGAGAAGAGAAAGCATAGAATGTACGATTTACGATGTACGATGTACGAAGTTTGAATTCGGCGCGGCAAAGCCGCGCAGGGAAAAAAGGGGGAAGGACGCTTTGCGTCCGGAAAACCTTGCGAGCGGTAGCGAGCCGAACTCTATCCTTCGTACATCGTACATTTTCAAAGCAGTTCGTCCACGAACTCCCCGACCCTGAAGGGGCGGATATCGTCCTTGCCTTCGCCGATGCCAAGGAAAATCGGCGTGAGTTGCAGCTCATCCTGCATGGCGACGGCGACACCGCCTTTGCCCGAGCCGTCCATCTTGGTGATGACGACGGCATCCAGCGGGGTGGCTTTGTGGAACTCGCGAGCCTGCATGAGCGCGTTGCCGCCCGTGGTGGCATCCACCACGAGGTAACAGGCGTGGGGGGCGTGCTCGTCCTGCTTGCCGAGGGTACGGCGGATTTTGGAGAGCTCCTCCATGAGATTGTGGCGGGTGTGCAGGCGGCCCGCGGTGTCGCAGATGAGGTAGTCGAAGCCTTCGGCGAGGGCCTTGGCGTGGGCCTCGAAGCAGACGGAGGCGGGGTCCTGGTTATCGCGCCCGCGGTACAGCGGCACGTTGAGCTTGGCGGCCCAGCTCTCCAGCTGCTCCACGGCGGCGGCGCGGAAGGTGTCCGCCGCGGCGAGCAGAACGCGGTGCCCCTGCTTCTGCAAGCGGTAGGCGAGCTTGGCGGAGGTCGTTGTCTTGCCTGCGCCGTTCACGCCCACCATCATGATAACGGCGGGCTTGCCGTCCGCGGGGACGGGGAGCTGCGGCAGCTCCGCGGGGAAGGCGGCACGCAGTTGCGCTTTGATGTGGTCGACGATGTCGATGGCGTCTTGGTCGTCCTTCTCTTGCAGCTCCTCGATGAGCGGCAGCACGCGTTTGGCACCGATGTCGGAGGAGATGAGGTCAGCCTCCAGCTCATCCCAGTCGATTTCGGGTTCGCCGAGGAATTTGTCGATGAGGCGGTTGAAGAAGTGCGCCATGAGCGGGGGAAGGAGATTAGAGCTTGGCGGCGGCAGCCAGCACGCCGTGGATGAAGGGCGCACTCTTGGAGCCGGAGTAGGCGTCCGCGAGGGCGTTGGCCTCGGAGACGACGATGGCGACATCCAGCTTGCTGATACGCAGCTCATAGAGCGCGATGAGGAGGATGGCTTTGTCCACGGCGTCGAGGCGCTCCGTGGTGTAGTGGGCGAGCAGGGGCTCCATCACGGCTTCCAGCTCCGCCTGTTTGGCGAGCACGGCATCGGCCAGTGCCTCTGCGGAGGGGCGGAGCTCGGCGAGGTAACGCGCGTGTTTCTGCAGACCCTCGATTTCTTTCTGCGGCTCCATGCTCAGCGGGTCGCGCAGGGCGACGGCGGCGGCAAGCATGCGGGCGCGGCGGCGGATGAGGGCGCTGTAGGGCTCTGCAACAGCGCGGTAGGGCGCGGCATCAGCCAGCGCGGGCAGCAGGGTATCCCCCAGTTCAATGAGCACGCCTGCGCCCTGCATGACGGCTGCGGCGGCTTCCGCAAGGGGTTCCCAGCTTTGGCGGCGCTTGTCCGTGAGGCTGTGGCGCAGCTGCTCCACGGCGGATTCGAAGGCGGCGGAACGCTGCGCATAGCGGGCAACATCGTCGCGCAGGGCGGCGGTGGTCAGGTCGCCGTGTATGGCGTTTTCCACCTGTTGGGAGCGCTCCACCAGCAGGCGGGCGGAGTCCGCGGAGGTGCGGGTGGCGTGCAACAGGGCCTTGGCTTGCGCCGTGCGGTAGCGCTCGGTTTCCTTTTCCAGCGTGATACCCCAGAAAAGCTCGCGGTCAAAAGAAGCGGCGTCCGCGCCGTTTTCTGCCAGCGCGTAGAGGAGATTGAGCGCACAGCGGCGCACTTGGCTGCGATTGGTCATCATCGTTAAACAAAAGTGGGTTAGGGTTACAGGAGGGAACCTGTGAGGGCAATCTTGCGTTGGCGCTGCACCACGCGGGAGAGCCCGGACTGCTTCTCCACCAGCTCCAGCATGGCAATGGCCGTGCGGGCGGCTTCGCGTCCGCGGTTCAGGGTGGAGGCTACGCAGCGGGCAAAGGCTTGCTCCTCATTGTCCAGCAGGAGCACTTCGTGCACCACGGGGGTCAGGGTGTTGCAGGCGATGTCGAGCAGCTTGTGGGTGACAGCGGTGCCGATAAGGTCGGCGTGGGCGGTGCTGCCGCGCAGGATGACACCGAAGGCAATCACGGTATCCGGGGCATTATCTATCTCGGCAATGGCTCGTTTCACCATGACGGGCACCTCGAAGGCCCCGGGCACGCGCACCACGTTTACCTGAACGTAGGGGGCGGCGGCTTCAAACTCCGCGAGGCAGTTTTCTACCAAGGCATCGGTGTACTTGGTGTTGTAGGTGGCTGCTACGATGGTGACATTGGCACCACGCAGGCTGGATTGGATGCGAGTCGGAAGTTCTGTGGACATGGTGAAAGATACGTTGTTCGGCGTCAGTGGCCGTAAAAGAAAAGTAGCACACGCAAGCGGGAAAGTCAAGGGAATGTACGAAGTACGATGGACGAAGGTGAAAGCATGTGCGCCTATCGGCACGAGTCAAAAAAATGGTCTGACATGATGTCAGATCGTTTTCTGCCCCTGCGGCGTGAGCCGCACGAATTTTTACTTCGTACATATACAGGACGGGCGGGAGCCTTTCGGCTTCCGCCCGTAACTGCAATCAACTCAAAAACTACATGAAAAAAACACTTTATAGAAAAGTATCGGCTTACCCGTCGGTAAGCACCCGCACTCGCGGGCTTTCATAGGGGTAGACACGCCTCGTGAGGATTCCGTTCAATAAAAAATAGTTTTTTTGAAAAAAAAGTGATTTTTTTCTCACTCTTCTTCAAAACGCAGCTCTTTTGTGCGTCCGTCGCGGGGAATCTTCGTGTTGGGGAAGATGGCGTGGGCGGCTTCGCGGAAGGCGCGGGGATTGGGCAGGGAGGGGCTGAAATGCGTGAGCCAGAGCTCTTTGACGCCGCCGGCATCCTTGGCGAGTTGCGCGGCCTCGCGGAAGAGCATGTGGCGGTTCTCCTTGGCCTTGGGCAGCATGTCGTCTTCGCCGTACATGCCTTCGCAGATGAAGAGGTCACTGTCCGCTGCTGCGGCGGCGATGGCGGGCACGGGGCGGGTGTCCGTGCAGTAGGTGAGCTTTAAGCCGCGGCGGGCGGGGCCCAGCACCATGTCGGGCGTGTAGTCCTGCCCCTCGTACATCACGATTTCCCCCTTTTGCAGGCGTCCCCAAAGTTGCACGGGCAGGCCGAGCACCTTCGCCCGTTCGGCGTCAAACTTGCCGCCTCGGGGCAGGGTGATGCTGTAGCCGTAGCAGGGGACGCCGTGGTGCACGCGGAAGGCGCGGATGTCGCAGTCGAGGAAGTACATGAGCTCGTCCTCCGTCTCCAGCTCGCTGACGCGGATGTTGAAGGGCAGGTTGGGCGCGATGGAGCGGAGCGCTTCCGTGACGCGCTCCGTGCCGACCGGACCGATGATGGACAGCTCCTCCGTGCGGCCCATGTTGCCCATGGAGAGCAGCAGACCGGGCAGGCCCGAGACGTGGTCGGCGTGCAGGTGGGTGAGCAGAATCTTATCCACGGGTTTCAGGCTCAGCCCCGCTTTTTGTGCGGCAATCTGCGTGCCCTCCCCGCAGTCGATGAGCACGGCATGCCCTTTGTAGCGCACCATCAGCGAGGTGAGCCAACGATTCGCAAGCGGCAGGGTGCCGCCTGTTCCGAGGAGACAGACATCGAGCACGCGCCCAGTCTCTCATATTCCCTGCCGAAAGGCAAGCTCGAAAAGGCGGCCTTCCGCTTTGCCCCGCCGCCGGACATGCTCACATCAACGGATGCGCTCTTCGGAGAAACGCTCTCTCGGAACGAGGCGCGTGCCCCACGGCCGCTCGCCACGTTGCCCGGCAAAGTACTCCCTTCCGGGGCTGCCCCCGGATTTCGCCCTCGAGCTTACAGCACATCGCCCCATTCGGGCTTGGGCTGGGGGGCGGAGAGGGCGCAGATGCGGTCGATGAGTTTGTCCCAGTTTTCGTGGCCGCTGATGATGTCGATTTGAATGCGCAGGAAGTAGATGGGCACATCCATCTCGCCGGGCTTCATGAAGCGCACGGCGTCTTTCTCCGTGGTGATGATGGCATCCATGGCGCGGTCGGCGCAGCGTTCGACAAAGGCCTCCAGCTCATCCTGATCGAACCAGTGGTGGTCGGGGTAGCGGCGGCGGATTTCCACGTGGGCGCCCTCGGCTTCCACAAGGCATTCAAAGCTCTCCGGGCGGGCGATGCCGCTGAGGCAGGCCACATACTTGTCTTTCAGGAAGGAGAGCGGCTTGCGCTCGCCCGTGAAGAGGTTTTCCAAGTAGGCAGGGGCGTGGTTGGTGACGATGATGTCCGCCTTGTTGTTGTACTTGCGGATGGTGGAGATGAGCTCATCCTGCGGTTTGCCGCCGCTCTTGGTGAGGATGATGTAGGAGGCGCGCCGGAGGCTGCTGCGGGGCTCGCGCATGGTGCCGCGCGGCAGCAGGGCCCCTGTGCCGAAGGGGAAGCCGCAGTCCACCAGCACGATGTCCAGCTCGTGCCGCAGTTTCATGTACTGCATGCCGTCATCGAGGATGAGGGTGTCGCGCTCCAGTTGCTCGATGGCGAAGATGCCGGATTTCACGCGGTCCTTGTCCACCAGCACGGCAACGCCGTCCAGATTGCGGGCGAGCATGAAGGGCTCATCCCCCGCGTAGAGCGGGCTGAGGTAGCGGGTCACGCCGTCGCTGGCAATCTTGGGGAGGTTGCGGACGCGCTTGCCGTCCTTGTCGAGCCAGCGTTGGGGCTTTTTCAAATCCGCACTCTTGTAGCCGCGCGTCAGGATGGCGCATTTGCGCCCGCGCGCCGCCAGTGTGCGGGCGAGCAGCTCGACGACGGGCGTTTTTCCGGTGCCGCCCGCCGTGATGTTGCCCACGCTGATGACGAAGGTGCCGAGATAATGCACCGTCTTGATGCGGCGGCGGAACAGAAAGAGGCGGATTTTGACGACCAGCCAGAAAAACAGCGAGGCGAAGCGCAGCAGACAGCGCAGCATGAAGGCGCGGAAGCCGCGGGCTCGCCCGAAGACAACTTCGGTGGCCCACTCTTCGAATTCTTCGCCGCGTGTTTTCATGCTTTAGAATTCACAGTTGCGCGGGGTGCGCGGGTAGGGCAGCACGTCGCGGATGTTCTGCACGCCTGTCACGAACATGATGAGGCGTTCAAACCCGAGCCCGAAGCCCGCGTGCGGCACGGTGCCGTAGCGGCGCAGGTCGTTGTACCAGTAGTAATTGTCGGTCGCCATGCCGAGGCGTTCGATATTGCCTTCCAGCACGTCGAGGCGCTCCTCTCGCTGGCTGCCGCCGATGATTTCACCGATGCCGGGCACCAGCACGTCCATGGCGGTCACGGTCTTGCCGTCCTCGTTGAGGCGCATGTAGAAAGGCTTAATCTCTTTGGGGTAATTGTAGACAATCACCGGGCCTTTGAAATGCTTTTCGGTGAGGAAGCGTTCGTGCTCGCTCTGCATGTCCATGCCCCAGTAGGGCGGGTAATCGAACTTTTGGCCGCTCTTCTGCATAATCTCGATGGCCTCGGTGTAGCTGCAACGCACGAAGGGCGTGTCCGCCACGGCCTGCAGACGCTCGCGCAGGCCTTTGTCCACAAACTTGCAGAAGAAGTCGAGGTCGCCGGAGGTGTCATCCAGCATGGTCTGCACGAGGTGGCGGATGAAGGCTTCGGCGGTTTCCATGTCGCCCTCGAGGTCGCAGAAGGCCATCTCGGGCTCAATCATCCAGAACTCCGCGGCGTGGCGGCTGGTGTTGCTGTTTTCCGCGCGGAAGGTGGGGCCGAAGGTGTAGATGTTGCCGAGCGCACAGGCGAAGGTTTCACCCTCCAGCTGGCCGGAGACAGTGAGGTTGGCGGGTTTGCCGAAAAAGTCCTTGTCGTAGCTCTTGTTGTCGCCCATGGGGTCCAGCGTGGTGACGTGGAACATCTCGCCCGCGCCCTCGCAGTCTGAGGCGGTGATGATGGGCGTGTGCACCCACACGAAATCGCGGTCGAGGAAGAAGCGGTGCACCGCCGCCGCCATGCGGGAGCGCGTGCGGAAGATGGCGCCGTACAGGTTGGTGCGGGGGCGCAGGTGCGCGATGGAGCGCAGGAACTCGGGGGAGTGCCCCTTCTTCTGCAGGGGGTAGGTCTCGGGCGCGATGCCGAGCAGCGTGAGCTTCGCAGCCTGAATCTCCCACTTCTGCTTGCCGGGGCTTTCGACCAGGCGGCCCTCCACCTGCACGGAGGCACCCGTGCTCATGCGCGCGATGTCCTCGTAGCCGGGGATGCCCGCATCGGCAATCACCTGCACGGAGGCGAGGCAGGAGCCGTCATTGATTTCAAGGAAGGAAAAGGCTTTCGAGTCACGGCGCGTGCGCACCCACCCCGCCACGATGATGCTCTCCGCAGGGACCTCGCTGGCCAACACATGTTTCACCAAAGTTCTCTTCATAACGTCTACACGCAGTGTAGCACCCGAACAGCCCGATAGCAAGGAATTTCGGGATGCTCATTTTGCGCTTTCCATGCGCGCGGGTGCGTGCTACAATACGCGCATGTCCAAGAAACCCGTTGTTCTGATTATTCGTGACGGTTGGGGCCGCAACCCGCAGGGCCCCGAGGCCGCTAAGCAGACCGGTGATGCCACCGTGCTTGCCGACACCCCTTTCACTGATAAGCTCCTCGCCACCTGCCCGCACACCATGCTGGGTGCCTCCGGTCAGGATGTCGGTCTGCCCGACGGCCAGATGGGCAACTCTGAGGTGGGCCACCTGAACCTCGGCGCGGGCCGCGTCGTGTTCCAGGACCTCTGCCGCATCACCAACGCCATTCAGGACGGCTCCCTTGCCACCAACCCCGTCATTACGGAGGCGTTCTCCAAGGCTGCCGGCACGCGCCTGCACCTCATGGGCCTGATGTCCGACGGCGGTGTGCACTCCCACATCGACCACCTCATCGGCATCGTCAAGATTGCCGCCGCGCAGGGCGTGAAGGATATCTACATCCACGCCATCATGGACGGCCGCGACACCGACCCCAAGAGCGGCGCGGGCTTCCTGCAGCGCATTCAGGATGAATGTGAGCCCTATGGTGCCAAGATTGCCACGGTCGTCGGACGTTTCTACGCCATGGACCGCGACAAGCGTTGGGACCGCGTGCAGATCGGTTGGGATGCCATCGTGCTCGGCAAGGGCGAGGCCTGCACCTGCACGCCTGCGGAATACGCCAAGCAGAGCTACGCCGCCGACATCACGGATGAGTTCATGAAGCCCGCCGTGTTTGTGGATGCCGACACGCAGCGCGTGCGCGACAACGACGTCGTGTATTTCATCAACTTCCGCGCCGACCGCGCCCGTGAGTTCTCCCGCGCACTCATCTACGAAGATTTTGATGGTTTCGACCGCACGGTGCAGCCCAAGGTGCACTACATCACCATGAGCGAGTACGAGGCCTGCTACCCCACCCCCGTGGTGTTCGAGCAGGAGCAGCTCAACAACATCCTCGGTCAGGTCATCTCCGAGGCCGGTCTCAAGCAGCTCCGCATCGCCGAGACGGAGAAGTACGCGCATGTCACCTTCTTCTTCAACGGCGGCGTGGAGACGCAGTTCGAGGGCGAAGACCGCATCCTCGTTCCCTCCCCCCGCGAGGTGAAGACCTATGACGAGAAGCCCCAGATGAGCGTGGGCGAGGTGGCCGACAAGTTTGTGGAAGCCATCGACAAGTATGACATCGCCATCATGAACTTCGCCAACCCCGACATGGTGGGCCACACGGGCTATCTGGAAGCCGGCATCACCGCCTGCGAAGCGGTGGACAAGGCGCTGGAGAAGTGCGTGACGCGCATCCGCGAGCTGGGCGGCTGCTGCCTCATCTGCGCCGACCACGGCAACTGCGAGAACATGAT
>CALBJX010000029.1 GCA_937893015.1 uncultured Verrucomicrobiales bacterium
CTGCACGGTGGGCGGCTCGATGTCCACGAAGGGCAGGGCTTCGCCCTCGGGGTCGCCCACGATGGTCTCGCCGATGTCCACGTCCTCGAAGCCCGAGAGACCGATGATGTTGCCGGCCTCGCCGATGGCGGATTCCGTGTTCTGGAGACCGCTGAACTCAAAAATCTTCGTCACCTTGCCCTGCACGCGGGAGCCGTCCGGGCGCAGCAGGTACACCGTGTCGCCCTTCTGCACACGGCCGTGCGTGATGCGGCCCACGGCCACACGACCCACGTAGTCATCCCAGTCGATGTTGGAGATGAGCATCTTGAAAGGCTTGTCGGGGTCGGCATCCTCGGGCGCGGGGATGTGCTTGACAATCTGTTGGAGCAGGGGGGTGCAGTCCACGGGGGGCTCGCCCTCGGGGCTGTTCATGAAATAGCCGTCGCGGGCGGAGCCGTACACAAAGGGAGCCTCGAACTGCTCCTCCGTGGCATCCAAATCCATGAGCAGCTCCAGCACCTGGTCCTTCACCTTCAGCGGGTCGGCATGGGGGCGGTCAATCTTGTTGATGACCACGATGGGCAGCAGCCCCTCTTGGAGCGCCTTGCGGAGCACGAAGCGCGTCTGCGCCTGCGGGCCTTCGTAGGCATCCACCACGAGAATCACGCCGTCCACCATCTTCATCACGCGCTCCACCTCTGCGCCGAAGTCGGCGTGCCCGGGGGTGTCCACGATGTTGATGGTGTAGTCGTTCCAGTGAATGGAGGTGTTTTTCGCCTTGATGGTGATGCCCTTTTCGCGCTCCAAATCCATGGAGTCCATGGCACGCTCCTGCACCTCCTGATTTTCACGATAGGTGCCGCCCGCTTTCAGCAGCTGGTCCACAAGGGTGGTTTTGCCGTGGTCAACGTGGGCGATAATGGCGAGGTTACGGAACTTGGATGCATCACTCATAAGAAAAACAGCGGAGCGGTACAGCTCCGCGAGGAAAGTTTAGCACAAAAATCGCACCTTGTGAAGCGCAAAGAGTGTATGCTTGATTTGCCTCCGCGAAAACAAAAAGTGCCGCCGGAAGGTCGGCTGCGCGGAGCGGAAAAGCCCCGGGTGCCCGTCGGTGTCATCCCGCCTTCGTTTTGTGAGCCCTTTATCCTTGTTATCTCTCCCTTGTTGTGAGATAATGGCGGCACTCAACGGAGACCTGATTTTCCTATGACTGAAACGGAAACTTTTCGCGGTAACATCGAATGGCTGGGCTGGGATAAGCCTGCGATTGAGCTGGTGGCGGATTTCCTGACAACGCGGCTCTGCGAACAAGACCTGGCGCGTGCCACTGTTGTGGTGCCGACCGCGGAGAGTCAGCGAGCTCTTAAGGAATACATGGCGGAGCGGCTTCGGCGCCCCGTGCTGATGCCGCACATCGTACAGCCCGGTCATCTGATGGTTATGCCCGAGTCTGCCGGGACGGCCTCGGAGACGGATGTCTTTGCCGCATGGCTCAAGGTGATGAGCAGGGTGGCGCGTGAGGTGCAGGCGGATGAGACGGGACGCTGGTTTGACCTCTTCCCGAAAGCTCCGGTGGGTAGTTCGGCTCCATGGGTGTTGAACATGGCGCAGCGCCTTCTTCTCCTGCGCACGCAGATGGAACAGGAATGCCTGACGGACAGCTATGCTGAAGTATTGCCGGGGTATGCACCGGATTTTACCGCCAAGCGGGCGGAAGCGTGGCAGAGATTCGTGACCCGCATGGGCGCACGATGGAATGCTGTGCAGCGACTCTTCCGCATGGTGGACGAGGAGCTGCAGCACCAAGGACTGCGCACTCGCGAAGAAGTGCTGGCGGAGATGATTCGGCACCCGCAGCTCCTGCGCCGTGGAAGTTGGCTGGTGCTCGCCTGTGTGCCGGAGCTGTCTCCGCTCAACGAGCTGTTTATTCGCCATGCCGTGGAGAGTGGGCAACGCCGCCTCTGTGTGCTGGTGAACGCCCCGCAGGATGAAGCTCCTTGGTTTGATGGCTTCGGGCGCCCGTTGGTGCGGGACGCCGCCGGACAACGCGTTTCTCGTTGGCTGGATGATGCCATTGCCCTGCGCATGGATGAGGAGGGGCGACCCGCTGTGTCGAATGGGCAATCGGTGATTCATCAGGCGGCTGATGCAGAGGATATGGGCGCCAAGGCGGCGGCCTTGGCGGCGGGAAAATCTTCACAGGAGGTATGCGTGGCCGTTTGTGATCATGCCATGGCTCCCGCCGTGCATGCTGCCTTCCTCCGCGCAGAGGGAACGCCATGGTGTCTGAATTTGCCCGCGGGGCGTTCCGCCGCGGCAACACAGGAGGGAAGTTTGGCTGCCTGTTTGGCTGAGGCTTTGCAAGTTCCCCGCCGTCTGCCTCTTTACAACGAACGCACCGGGCGAGTGGAAAATAATGAGCCGAATCTGCTGGAGCCGCTGCGTGCCCTGCTCGGTAATGAGGTCCTGCAACGTAGTTTTGAGCTGTCGTGCTCTGCGGAGGAGCAAACCGCGGATTTATGCGGCTTTGATACGGCGTTGGATGAGGTGTTCCGCACGGCTTATCCCTCTCACATACAGGACTTGGTGCGCTGTTTTGCGGCGCCTCGCGGGACAGAGGGGGACAAGGCGGGCTCGACCGCTCTGCTCTATGTGCGTTTCGTGTGCCGCCTCGTGCAGGAATGCAGCGGTTCCCCCGAGGAGATGTCCGGTGCTTTGCGTGCCTTGAGCCGCTTGTTGGAGGCGGCGCAGCGCACGGCGGGCGGTTCTCTTTTGGCGGAGCCCCTGCGCAAGTTGGCTGTTTTTGTGCAAAGCCGCGGCTCTGCCTATGCCCGCCCGGTGTTGCAGCTGCTTCTGCACCGCACCTTGACTGAGGCGGCTAAGCAAAAGCTGCCCTTCCTGCGCCGCGAGGAAACCCACGGCGATGTGGTGGGTTGGAATGAGCTGACTTACAGCCGTGCCTCCCATCTCATCCTTTGCGGGATGCATGATGACTGCGTGCCCGCCCGCCCGCTGACGGATATCTTTTTGCCCGATGCGCTGCGGTGCATGGTGGGGATTACCTCCTCGGAGAGCCGCACGGCACGCGATGCTTTCCTGTTGACGGCCTTGTTGCACAGCCGGCCGAACCGCGTTCGCTTTATCGTGGCCCGTTCTCGTACGGATGGCGCACCTCCCGCGCCCTCCTCTC
Source organism: uncultured Verrucomicrobiales bacterium (assembly GCA_937893015.1). Classification (GTDB taxonomy): domain Bacteria; phylum Verrucomicrobiota; class Verrucomicrobiia; order Verrucomicrobiales; family Akkermansiaceae; genus Akkermansia. The sequence continues at coordinate 3,176 of CALBJX010000029.1, forward strand.
TGCTGCTGCGTTGCGGGCAGAACCGCGCGGAGCTGGCAGCTCGTGTCGCCTACCTTTTCCGCGAGCCGGAGGAAGTCGCGCATCGCAAGGAATATCGTCATTGGAACTTGTTGCGTGCTCCCGAGATGAGCGAGGCACAAATGGGCTATCTGGCAGACCTCCGCCGTGCGGACGGCTCCGCTATCGAGAATCCCTTTGCCGAGGGTAATCCGAATGTCCGCGCCTTTTCCCCTTCGCTGATAAACGCGTTCCTGCGCTGCCCGCTGCGTTTTTGGTTGCAATATGCCTGCGGGCTCTCCCCCTCCGATGCATACCCCGAGGATGTGAGCGAGTTGCAGGGCAACCAGTACGGCGACCTGATGCACGAGGTGCTGTGCCGCTTCACGGAGCAATACGATGCGGCGGACAAGCTGCCCGAAGGGGAGGAGCCCGAACAGCTGGTTGTCCTCCGCGCCGATATCGACCGCCTGACGGAACAGTGCTACCGCCGCTATGGCGACACGAACCGCGCCTTGCTGCTGGTGCAGAAGGAACAGATGAAGGCCGCTCTGCATGACTTCGTCCGCTGCCACCGCGAGGATTTGCTCCGCGGTTGGCGCGTGAAGTGGCGGGAGGAGAAGGTGAACTACACCATGCTGGTCCCGTTTACCATGCGTCTCGATCGCGTGGACCGCAATGACATCACGGGACAATGGCGCATCATTGACTACAAATCCAACGACAAACTTCCCGATGCGGCGCACTATGCCCCCCTCGACCCGGAGGTGTGCCCTCTCAGGGACACGGAGCTGGGGCTCTGTGCTTTCTCGGAGCTTCACACGCTCGCCGACGGCACGCAGCGCGAGCACTTTTACCGCATCACCAACGTGCAGCTGCCGCTCTACGCGATGGCCTTGCGCCAACTTTGCAAAGAAAAGGGCGAGCCATTCTCCTTCCCCCTGCTGGGTTACTATAATCTTCCTCGCGGCAGGGCGGAGGCCTCCTTTACCCTGCTGCATACCAAAGGTAAGCCGCAGCTCGATACCATAGAGTCGTATGAAGAACGCTTTTTGGTTGCCATTTGCTCTGTGGTCACACTTATTCGTCAGGGCGCTTGCCTCCGCTCCGCGGAGTCTCTGGGGTTCAAAACTCCGACCTCTTCCTTCGGTGCCCTCACACCTGATGATGACCCCCGCACTCTCTGCGGTATGAAGGCTGAATTCAACTCCTGACCCTCCTGCTTCCTATGTCGCATTCTTCCTTTTCTGTCCTGAGCAACTGCATTGCCGCCTCAGCGGGTACGGGCAAGACCTACCGCCTCGTCTCCCGCTACATCGCGCTGCTTTGCCTCGGCGCCCGCCCCGATTCGCTGGTGGCCCTCACCTTCACCAACAAAGCGGCCGGCGAGTTCCGCAACCGCATCTTGGAGGCTCTGGCACAGGGTGCCCTCTTTGTCCCTGATTCCCGCCGGCCGCGGGAGAAACAGCGCAATCCGCTGGCAGTGCGCGTGGTGGAGACGCTTTTCGGAAGTCCCGGGAATGCGGAAACCGTGCCGCTGTTGGCCGGGGCTGATGCCGGCCTTTTGAGGCGTGCGGAGGAGGCCTGTTGCTTTCCGGAGGATTTTGCCGAGCTGCAGGAGCTGCTGGGGCACGCTCTTGATGCACCCTATTTCTGCGGATTGCTGGAGCAGTTGATTCGGCAGCTCCCGCAGTTGCAACTCTCCACGCTGGATAGCTTCTTCCAGAAGCTCGTCTCGCAGCATTGCATGGAGCTGGGGCTGGGCGATGTCAGCCCTCTGATGGGGGATGACGAGAAACGCGCTCGTAAAGAAGCGCTTCACGAGATGATTCAGCTGCACGATGAGAGTGAGGAACTTCGCCGCGGCTTCATCGATATGTGTCTCTCCGTCACCAAGGGGAATCCCAAGGGCTTGGAGGAAAAGCTGGCAGAATACGTCAAAAAATACGGTTTGTTGGTTGAGCGATACCCGGAGGAGGAGGCGTGGCGGCAATTCTCATCCTTCGGGCTGGAGGACGTGACGGAGACACCCGCCATGACGGCGGATGAGTGGGCCGCTATCAAGGCGGAGTATGAAGAGGCTCGCGCTGCGGTTGTGGCGGATTTTAAGCCGAATTCCCGCCCGGACCAAGCAACCCGCGGCTTTCTCGCCAAGATGGAGGCGGGCAACTTCGGCAGCATGACCTATCTGGATAAATATCTCGATGATGAAGATTTCTGCGGCGCGGCGCATGATCGTTTGCGTGCGCTCATCTGCAGCATCCGTGAGCGCTGCCGCACGGACCTGATTCGCACCACGGAGCTGAAGACGCTGGGGGTGTATCGTCTGCTGCTTGCCTATGCAGAGTGTTATCGCCGCAGCGTGCGGAGCACGGGGCGTATGACCTTCCGCGACATGACGCAGGCGGCACAGGGTCTCTTTGAAATGCAGGCTACGGAGGAGGAAAGCTGCCGCTATGACCACTGGATGCTCGATGAGTTCCAAGATACGGATCGCGTGCAGTGGAATGCTCTGCGTGGGCTGCTGGATGATGTGGTGACGGAGAGCGAACTGACCGGCAGTTGCGAGCGGGGCGGGCGGGAGTTCCGCAGCTCCTCGCGCAGTCTCTTTGTGGTGGGTGACAGCAAACAGGGGATTTATGGATTCCGCGGTACGGACGGCTCCTTGTTCTCCATGCTGCATGACCCCGACGCCCCCGCTCTGCAGGCGGGAGATGAGCACTACCATGAGGTGTTGGTCCCATCCACGCTTTCGCTCAGTTATCGCTCCGCCCGTTCCGTGATGGGGGAGGACGGGGTGGTGAATGAACTTTTCGCCGGTATCGCAGACGCTGTGCAGCGTCGCGCAGCAGATCGCGCGGACAAGGAGGGATGGGAGAGGGAGGCGAGCAGGGAATCGGCGGCTCTCTCCGCCTTCTGTCATCATGATACGGCCCGCCGTGCGCAGGGCTACGTGCGCATGGAGCTGCTGGAGAAAACGGCGGATGACGCGACCCTGCGCGAACAAGTGATGCCGCAGGCCATTGTCCGCATTCTGAAGCAGGAGCTTATCACGGAGGCGGAAAATGCTCTGCGTGCGGATTTGACCGTGGCTGTGCTTGTTCGCTCCAATGCAGAGGCAAAGGCTATCGTTCAATACCTGCGCCGCCATCTGCCGCACCTGCCTGTGCAGCTGGTGGGGGATGCCGAGATCGCTGCGGCTTCGGCACTGGGGGAGCTGCTCTTCTCGCTCTTCCTTTGGCTGCAACATCCTGCGGATTCTTACCGCTTGGGTATCCTGCGCCTTTCACCTCTCGCAGTGCTCACGCAGCATGAGGCCGGCATCTCTGCCGCTCATGCCGCCCTGCAGCGGATGCTTGATGAGCGAGGTTATGCCGCCTTCTTGCGCGAGCGTTTGATTCCTTTATTGCCCGAGTGTGCGGGTGCTCGCACGTTCGACGAGTGGTTGTCCGCAGCAACGGAGTTCGACCTTGCGGGCGGCACGCCGGAGGAGTGGCTTGACTTCATGAAGCAGCGCTGCTCACGAGATGCCGCCTCCTCCCGTGCCGTGCAGGTGATGACCATGCACAAGAGCAAGGGGTTGGAGTTTGATGCCGTCATCATCCCTTACATTGACGGCGACCCTATGGACAGCACTGAGAATATGAATTTCTTCACCATGCCCGGTGCCGTCATGGTATCTCCCGGGGGGGAGGGGCAACGCGCCGCCTTTGCCGAGGGCCCTTTGGTCGCGTTGACGGAGGAATGGAAGCTGCAACAGCGGCGGGAGGCCTACAACCTGATGTATGTCGCCGTTACCCGTGCCAAATACGCAAACTATCTGCTGCTGCGCTCGGTGGGGAAACTGACGGAGCGCAAGAAGTCGCCTTCCTTCGTGGAGGTGAAGTCTGATTCCGCGGCCGCCGTGTTGGCTCGTGCCGTGTTGGGCGAGGAGCGATTTGACGAAGGCTCTGAACCCTTTGCGTTGCTGACATCGCACGGCATCCTCTATGAAAAGGGGACACCCGCATGGTATGCCGAGATGCAGGAGGAAAAGGCAAATAAGCATGCGGCTTCAAAGGCAGATGCTGCCGCTGCAGCCGCTCTTCTGCCGCCGATGGTGCGCCGCCGCAAGGTTTCCCCCTCTAAAATCGGAGAGGAGAAAGCGGAGCCGGCAGCGCAGGCTTCCGCCGCGAGCCGGACGGCCCGTTCGCCACTATATGGGGAGGATCGCAGTGCTGCAGAGTTCGGCACCGCGGTGCATGAGCTCTTTGAGCGTATCGAGTGGCCGGAGTCGGCCCCTGAGGAACTGTTCGCAGGGGAAAACACACCCGAGGCTGCTTTAGTGCGCTCCGCTTTGCGCATCCCCGCCATTGCCTCCCTTTTCCGTCCGCAGGCGGGGAAGGAGGTCTACAACGAGCAGGACATAGATGCCCTGTGGACGCTTGACGGGGAAGAGGTCTGGGTGTCCGGTACCATTGATCGCCTTGTCCTCACCCGCGATGCCGACGGGCGCGTCACCGACGCACACATCATCGACTTCAAGACCGACCTGCGCGACGATGCCCTCTCCCCCGAAGCTCAGGATACCGCCCTCTGCAACCGCCACCGCCCGCAGATGCAGTCCTACACCAAGCTGGTTGTCGCCGCCTTCGGGCTGAACTCGGAGCAGGTACACGTCACCCTCATCTCCGTGCCGAGCAACGGCGCGGAACCGCGTGCCGTCGTTTGCGCCTGCTGAGTGGGCGGGCGAAGGAAACGCAAAAAAGACGCACTTTTTCCGCGAAAGTGGCTTGAAACGTGATGCCCGGAGTGATAGAATACACCCCGAGCAACGCTTGCTGCTCCCTTATTTACCACCAATATTCCTACTATGTCACTCGATTCTTTCTTCAACCCGAAGAGCATCGCCGTGGTCGGCGTGTCCGCTGACCCCTCCAAACTCGGCGCCGTTGTGTTCAACAACATCATCAGCGCAGATTACGAAGGCAAGCTGTACGGCGTGAACCCCAAGCTGGACGGCCAGGAACTCTGCGGCAAGCCCTGCTATGCCAGCGTGGACAAGCTGCCCGAGGCCATGGACCTCGTGGTCATTCTCGTGCCCGCCCGCTTCACGGAGGCCACCATTGATCAGTGCATCACCAACGGCACCAAGAACATCTCCATCATCACCGCCGGCTTCGCCGAGGTGGGCGAGAAGGAGCTCGAGAAGCGCATCGCGCAGAAGTGCATGGACAACGGCATCAACCTGCTCGGCCCGAACTGCCTCGGCCACATCGCTACCTTCAACAAGGTGAACGCCTCCTTCGCCGACGGCTTCCCCGGCAAGGGCAACGTCGCCTTCATCTCCCAGTCCGGTGCCTACTGCTCCGCCATCATGGACTGGGCCGCCGGCAAGGGCATCGGCTTCTCCCACTTCATCTCCATCGGCAACAAGGCTGCCATGGGTGAGGATACGCTGCTGGCCGCCCTCAAGGATGACCCCGACACCTCCGCCTTCGTGTTCTATCTGGAGTCTCTCAAGAACGGCAAGGAGTTCCTCAAGGTGCTCAAGGAAGTTTCCGACACCAAGCCCTGCGTGATCATGGAGCCCGGCAAGTCCCAGAAGGCTCAGGCCGCCTCCCTCTCCCACACGGGTTCCCTCGCCCCGAACTACCGCGTGCTCGAAATCGCCCTTCAGGGCGCGGGTGCCATTCAGGCCTACAACGACCGCGAGCTCTTCGGTCTGCTCGAGATTCTGCAGTACTGCAACCACAATGAGTTCGACGGTCAGCTCGCCGTGCTCACCAACGCCGGCGGCGTGGGCGTGCTCACCTCCGACCTTTGCGAAGAAGCCGGTCTCGACCTTGCCCGCCCCTCCGAGGAGACCATCGGCAAGCTGCGCGCCGTGCTGACCCCCGAGGCCTCCCTCGGCAACCCCATCGACGTGGTGGGCGACGCCAAGGCCGACCGCTACGAGAGCGCTCTGCGCGTGCTCTGCGAGAGCGGTGAGTACAAGAACATCCTCGTGCTCCTCACTCCCCAGCGCGTGACGGACTGCACCGGCACCGCCGAGGCCGTCGCCAAGATTGCTCCCGAATATCCCAACGTGAACATCTACTGCTCTTGGGTGGGTGGTGCCCGCGTGCAGGAAGGCCGCGACATCCTCGATGCCAAGCACATCCTCAACTACGAGTACCCCGCCGATGTGGTGCGTCTGCTCGGCCTGCTGAAGGCCCAGATGGCCTACCGCGGCAAGAAGCTCGCCACCGTGACCACGGGTGAGCTGCCCGCCGACCTCAAGAAGCAGGTCACGGATGCGAAGGAAGCCGGTCTTGCCTCCCTGCCTCAGGTGACGGTGAACGCCCTGATGGCCCACTACGGCATCGACTTCCCCAAGAGCGGCAACTTCACGGACAAGGCCGAGGCTCTTGCCTTCTGCAAGACCATCTTCCCGAACGCTGTGGTGCTCAAGCTCTCCGCCCCCGACGCTCTCCACAAGACGGAGATGAAGGGTATCTACCTGAACGTGAATGACGAAGCCTCCTTCGAGGAAGCTTGGAGCGGCCTCTGGGGCTCCATCGAGAAGTTCCAGCTCAAGGGCGCTTCCGTGCTCATTCAGGAAATGATTACCAAGGCCACCGAGACCATCATCGGCGTGAACAGCGACAAGAACTTCGGTCGCGTGATGGTGTTCGGCACGGGCGGTATCTACACCGAGGTCATGCGCGACACCACGATGCGCATCCTGCCCTCCGAGGACTTTGACGCCATGATCAAGGAGACCAAGGTCGGCAAGATTCTCAACGGCGTGCGCGGCGAGGCTCCCAAGGCCGTCGGTCCGCTGGCCGAGACCCTCAAGAAGGTGCAGCAGCTCGTCCTCGAGGTGCCCGAAATCACCGCTATCGACGGCAACCCCGTGCTCGTCACGGCCGACCGCGCCGTGGTGGTGGACTTCAAGATGCTCCTCAAGTAAGAATTACACTCGCAAGAGAACAAAAACGGTCTGACGTTCGCGTCAGGCCGTTTTTCTTTTGTCGGTTTTTATTGACTAAAAGCCCGTTTCGTGCTAGCGTGCGCACGCATGAAACGGGTCGTGCTTGTGTTAAGTTTGCTTTTGTGTGCGCTGACGCTCGGCGCACAGGAGGAGAATGTGCCTGTGGCGACTCCTCCGTCCGTGAGCACGTCGAGCGTGGTGGCCGTGCTCGGCTATCATCCCTTTTCGGCATCGGAGGATAAGATACGCGTCAGCGCGGAGCGCTTTGCCCGCCAGCTGGACTATCTGAAAAACAACGGCCTCACCCCCATCAGCCCTGCGCAGTTTCTGGCGTGGCGCCGCGGGGAGGTCAGCCTGCCGCCCCATGCCGTGCTGATTACCTTAGAGGGTGTGGATACGTCTGTCTATGAAATCGCTTTCCCTCTGCTGCGGGAGCGCGGTATCCCCTTCCTGATTTTTGTCGATACATGGAACATGGAGGGGGCGGCGCCTCGGACGCTGAATATCGAGCAGTTGCGCGCAATGCAACAGGCCGGGGGTGTCATCGGTAGCTACAGCGAGACGAAAGTTCCTGCCTATGAGTGGCAGTTTGCCGCCCTTTCGGGGGAGGAAGAAGCCCTTGCCGAGCAACAGTTGGGCGCGTTCGGGGAGCGTCTGCGCGGCGTGTTCGGCAGCTGTGACTTTTTTGCCGCGCCGCAGGGGTATGACCCGAAGCAGTTGGTCGGCTATTTGGCGCATTATGGCTATGCCGCCGCTTTTTATCACATGGAGGGTAAGGTGAGCCGCAAGACCCCCGCCTTCCGCATGCCGCGCACCATGGTGCTGACGGACGCGGACTTCGCCCGCGCCGTGAACTTCGGCGACAGTTCGCAGACAACGGAGATTCTCGCTCGGTTGGCGGGCAGGGAAACGGCAGCGCCGGAGCCCGAAGACGTCCCTCCTGCCGCTCCTGCCTTTACCTTCGAGGATGATGACGAAGCCGAAGAGGTGGACGATGCGGAGGCAACGCCCGCTCCCGAGCTGCGGTGGAAACAACTGGTGCGCCGCTCGGGCGGGGATTGGGAGACCACGCAGTTCGCCGCGCCCCTCGTGCCCCGCGAGCAGACCCGAGTCGCCGTGCTGGGCTACCACAATTTCAGCAACACCAAACCCGTGAGCGAGATGCGCATGCGTACCTCCGAGTTCTGCACGCAGATGCAGTACATCAAGGACGCGGGGCTGAGCGTTATCAGCATGGAGGATTTTCTGCAATGGCTGCGCGGTGAGCGTCAGCTGCCCGAGCGCTGCATCCTCATCACCATCGATGACGGCTGGAAGAGCGTGTGGACGGACGCCTATCCCGTGCTGAAAGCCTACGGCTATCCCTTCACCACCTTCCTCTACACCCGCTACATTCAGGTGCAGGGCGATTCCATGACGAAGGCGCAGATTCAGGAGATGGCGGCGCATGGTGCCACCATCGGCAGCCATTCGACAAACCACCTCTACCCCAAGAGCTGGCGCCGTCTCGCGCAAGGCTCGGAAGCCTACACCGCGCAGGTGAAGCGCGAAATCCTCGATTCCCGCGACAAGCTGACGGGGCTCTTCGGTCCCTGCTCGGCCTACTGCTACCCCGGCGGCTACAACACCCCGCCCATGCTGGAGGCACTCCGCGCTTCCGACTACCGCGCCGCCTTCACCGTGCTGGAAGCCAAGGTGACGACGGAGGAGGATCCCTACCTCATCCACCGCTACATGGTCTTCGGCAATGATTCGAAGATTTTCCGCCGCGCCGTGAACTTCGACGGGCAAGAAGGCGTGCGTCCCGCGCAGGAGGGCATCCGCGCGGCGGAGGCTCTCGCCCGCGCCTTCTTCCCCGCGGCGTTCCCCGCACCATGAGCCGGAGCTGAGGTGAGCCGCACCCCGGCATGGGGGTGAATATTTACCTTGATTTTCGGTATACCATGGGCTATGCTGCGGGCGATGAAAAAGAAGCTCTTTTCGATACTCATGGTCGGGCTCCTGATGATGGGCTGTGCATTCGCGCAGGAGGATGAGGCGGTTTGGGAGGCGGTGGGGGCTTATCCCGAGCAGCCTACCTTGGAAAATGCGTCTCGCCTTTTGGGAAGCCTCCCGTTGAACGAAGAGAATGCTACCTATATGCAAGGCTTCTGTTCGCAGCTCATCCGTCAGCACAGCAACCAACTGCAACAGCTTTTGACGGAGGCCGATGCGAAGCACTCGGCAGCCCTCCGTTTGCTGATCTGCATCAGCTGTTGGCTGGCGGATACGGAAGAGAGCAATCGGATGACCGCTCTCACCTTGGAGTACGACCCTATCATGGCCGCGTGGTCCAAGATTAAACCCGCCTCCGAGAAGCCGGACTTTACGAAATTGGAAAACCTTTCCTCTTGCCCGTTGGAAGCCATGTGTTTGGATATGGCATGGGGAGCTTATGATGCCACGCACAGCCGCGACATTCTTTGCTCCTTCCTTCGCTGTGCCACCCGCAGCTCCGCCCCCGAACAGCCCTTCAAACTCTGGTTCATCCCGGAAGAAGCCCGCGAGGAGGTTGCCGATTCGGCAGCAGGAAAGGACCCCGTGGCCATGGCGGCCAAGTGGAGCGTCACCAGCCGCGCCCAAAACGACCCCGACTTTGCCGCCGAGCTGCAGGCCAGTCTGGAGACGCTGCCGGAGGCACTGCGCCTGCGCTGGGCGGAGCCTTTGCCCGACAGCCCGATGAATGAGCGCGAATACTCGCCCAACCCCTAATCAGGCGTGCGGTCAGCCTTTTTCCTTGATTTTGCAGGGCAGGGGTGTACAATACCCCCAACACTTCACCCCTAATATCTGATTACTATGAAGGTTCTCATCACCGGCGGTGCCGGTTTCATCGGTTCGCATATCGCGGAGCACTATCAGGGCATTGCAGAGGAAATTCGCGTGCTGGACAACTTCCGCACGGGTTACAAGAAAAACCTCGACGGCCTCAAGGTGACGCTCATCGAGGGTTCCATCACCGATCGCGAGACCGTGGCCAAGGCTGTGGAAGGCGTCGATTACATCTTCCACATGGCGGCTCTGGTGTCCGTGCCCGAGTCCATGACGAAGATTCGCGAGTGTATCGACCTGAACGTGAACGGCCTGCTCATCGTGCTGGAAGAAGCCGCCAAGGCCAAGTGCAAGAAGGTCGTGCTGGCTTCCTCCGCCGCCATCTATGGTGACAACCCCATCGTCCCCAAGGTGGAGACCATGTACCCCGAGCCCAAGAGCCCCTACGGCATCACCAAGCTCGATGGCGAGTACTACCTCGAAATGTTCCGCACCACGGGGCAGATCAACACGGGCGTGTGCCGCTTCTTCAACGTGTTCGGCCCCCGTCAGGACCCGAAGGGTGCCTACGCCGCCGCCGTGCCGATTTTCATGGAGAAGGCGCTCAAGGGCGAGGATATCACCGTCTTCGGCGACGGCGAGCAGACGCGCGACTTCATCTACGTGAAGGACATCGTGGGCGGTCTCACCTATGTGGCTGAGCATCCCGAAGTGACGGGCGTGAACAACGTCGGTTACGGCGGTCAGATTACCATCAACAAGCTCGCCGACATCATCATCGAGGCCGCAGGTTCCACCTCCAAGGTGGTGCACCTGCCCGAGCGTCCCGGTGACGTGAAGCACTCCCGCGCCTGCGCCGACAAGCTCCGCGCGGCGGGTTGGGAGCCCAAGTACACGCTGGAAGAGGGCCTCAAGACCACGCTTGAGTACTTCCGCAGCGTGACGAAGTAAGCCCCCGAACGGATTTTTCGGCTCGCTGCGTTCCGTGCGAATGCAGCGAGCCGTTTGCTAAACAAGTCCGAAGTCCTAAATCTTCCGTTCGTAGAGCAGGGCGGCATTCAGAACGACCAAAAATGAACCGGCGTTGTGAACCAAGGCACCGCTCACGGGACCGAGCAGAGCCAGCATCGAAAGGGTGATGGCCACCGCGTTCAGCAGCAGGGAGAGTGTCAGGTTGAAACGGATGGTCCTCAGCGTGGCATTCGCCAAGCGTTTGATGTAAGGCACGCAGCCCAAATCATGGTGCATCAGTGTGATGTCGGCCGCATCCTGCGAGAGTTCGCTGCCCGTGCCGCCCATGGCAATGCCGATATAGGCCTGTTTCAGCGCGGGGGCATCGTTGATGCCGTCACCCAGCATGCAGACAGGGGAGCCCTCCGCTTCTCGCTCAGCAATGAGTGCTAATTTTTCTGCGGGGAGAAGCGAGGCGTGCACCTCCTCAATCCCCACCTGTTCGGCCATCGGGCGCGCAGCCAAGGCGTGATCCCCCGTCAGCAGCATCAGGTGGCAGCCCTGTTCCCGCAGTCGGCTCGCCATGTCACGCGCTGTCGGGCGCAGCTCATCCGTCAGCGCCAGCAGTCCCACCACGCGGTTATCCTGCTTCACCGCTATGGTCGCTTTGCCGCGCTGCCGCAGAGTCTTCACAGCGGCTTCCGCTTCAGCATCTGCCGTTTCCACCCTCCCGCAAAACACGCGATGTCCTGCTACCATGCCCTCTGCTCCTACGCCCGCGACCATGCGGAACGCCGACACCTCGGGTATCCCGTTCGGTGAAATACCCGCTTTCTGCGCGTGCATACAAATAGCTTTCGCCAGCGGATGCTCCGAGCGGCTTTCCACCGCTGCCGCAACCGTCAGCAGGTGCGGAGCATCCCACCCCTCTGCCAGCGGAACAATGTCGCTTACGGTCAGGCGTCCGCAGGTCAGTGTCCCCGTTTTATCCAGCGCAAAGCAGGAGACGCGCGCCATGCGTTCCAAGGCCTCGCCGGATTTGATGAGCACACCATGGCGGGTCGCCTGACCGATAGCGGCTACCACCGATGTAGGGGTGGCCAAGGCCAGAGCGCAGGGGCAGAACACCACCAGCATCGTTACCGCGCGTTCCACGCAGCCCGTGCATACGAGGGTCGCCGCTGCCAACAGAAGGGCAAGGGGAACCAACCACGCCGCCCATGCATCCACCATGCGTTGCAGCGGCGCCTTGCGGGTGTCGGCCTCCTGCACCAAACGAATCATCTGTTGCAGCGTTGTCTCCTGCGCCGCTCGGGTGGCGAGGATGTCCAGACATCCCTCCCCGTTGATGGTGCCCGCAAAGACCTTGTCGCCCGCTTTCTTTTCCTGCGGCAGCGATTCACCCGTGATAGTCGCCTGATTCACGCTGCTCACGCCGTCCGTTACCTCGCCGTCAGCAGGGATGATTTCCCCCGGCAGAATGCGCAGTCTATCACCCGACCGCACGGACTCTGCCTCTATCTCCTCCGTCCCCGCCGCTGTCACACGCCGCGCTTTTCTCGGCAGCAGGCTGACCAGCTTGGATAAGCCCTTGCGGGCTTTTGCCACCGTAGCATCCTCTAATTTTTCACCTAATGCCATGATGAATGCTACTTCTCCCGCCGCAAAGAATTCACCGATGGCGATACAGGCAGCCATCGATATGCTGATGAGCAGCGCTGATGTGATACGCCCGCTTGAGAACAGTCTGCTCAATGCCGAATAGACCAATGGCAAACCGGAAATGGCCACAGAGCCGTATGCGGCAAGCTCTGCCGAGGGTACCGCCGCGAGCCAACCGTACAGACTGATACCGAGACATACACCTGAAACCATGACACAGGGCCACGATTCCAGACGCTCCATCAGAGATTCAATACGTTCTTTCATTTAAGTAATTGTTCGATTGTTGTAAAAAATAAAAGGGGTGAGAGAGGGGGAATGATAAAAGAAGGGCGGTCGGAAAATACGATTTAATGCTTGCTTGAATGTAAAATACAACGTCCGCGCAAAGCACTCAAGAAAGCCTTGTGTCATACAATCTGAAGATGCTTTTGCGGTGTTGAGCAGGTGCAAGTGTGGGCTGCTGCGATGGAATAGGTTTGCAAAAGCGTCACCGCGCTGCTATCTTTCTCCTATGTGCGATGATTTTCAGCCGCGTTTGAACGTTGCCGAGCTGGCGAAGCTCGCGCGCGAACGCGCCGCCGTGCTCGCGGCGGAGGGCACGGAGCTGCACCCTGTCACCGGCAAAGGCCGCGCGCTTGCCGAGCATTTCTGGGGGCGTGCGTGGATGAAGCAGCTTGCCCTCTGCGAATCGGGCGGGCTGAACCTCGCCCCCGGGCGCACCCTGCTGCGGCACGGCTGTGTGCTGGATGTCGCGGTGGAGCAGGGGGGCATCCGCGCCCTCGTGAGCGCGGAGGAACTCTACGAAGTGCACCTCCGCCTCCGCCCCTTGGACGACGACCGCCGCGAAGAGCTGGCTGCTGCCTGCCGCGGGCACATTGATTCCCTCGTCTCGCTGCTGGAGGGCAGGCTCGATGCCGCCGTGCTCGAACGCCTCTGCGACCCCGAAACGGGTCTGTTGCCCGAGCCCGCCGACTGGCAGATGCGCTGCACCTGCCCCGATTGGTCGGAACCCTGCCCGCACGCCGCCGCCGCCATCTACGCTGTCGGCTGCCTGCTGGATGCCGAGCCCGCGCTCCTCTTCACTCTGCGCGGGGTGGCGGCGGAGGAGCTTCTTGCTCCCCCCGCCGCGCCGCCCGCCGATACTGCGCTTGATACAGCTGCGCTCTCCTCGATTTTCGGGATTGAGCTTGACACAGAGCTCGACAAATAGGGATTTGTAGAGATGTACGAAGTGCGATGTACGATGTACGAAGTCAAATTGAGGCGCGGCTGCGCCGCGCGGGGAAGAA
>CALBJX010000030.1 GCA_937893015.1 uncultured Verrucomicrobiales bacterium
AGAGGCGGCGCGGGGTCTCCAGTGCGCGGGCGTCGATACCGCCGCTCATGGTGCGGCCGCTGCCCTTCTCCGCGTTGTTGTAGGCGCGGGCAAGGCGGGTGATGGAATCCATGAGGATGAGCACGTGGCGGCCCGCTTCCACGAGGCGCTTGGCGCGCTCCACGCACATCTCGGCGATGCGGCAGTGTTCACGCACGCCGCTGTCGTTGGAGCTGGCAAAAATTTCCGCCCCCGGCAGTGCGCGGCGGAACTCCGTCACTTCCTCCGGGCGTTCATCCACGAGGAGCACCATGAGGTGCAGGTCCTCGCCGTAGTTTTCCAGCGCGCCCTCGGCAATGTGCATGAGCAGCGTCGTCTTGCCCGTGCGGGGCGGAGCAACGATGAGCCCGCGCTGGCCGCGCGCCACGGGGGCCATGAGATCCAGCGTGCGGGTGGTGTAGCGGGAGGGGGTGGTCTCAAAGGCGAGGCGATGCGTCGGGTTGACGGCACGCAGGTCTTCAAAATGGGGATTGGCGGCAGCTTCCTCCGGCGTCTGTCCGTTGACACTGCTCACGGAGATGAGCTGGTGGCCGCGCTCGTAGCGCTGCGCCATGCCGCTGATTTGCACAAAGGGGCGCAGGTGGTGGCGGGCAATCAAATCCTCGGGCACATAGATAGCCGTGTCGGAAGGAGCCCAGTTGTTGTCGGGCGTGCGGATGAAACCGAAGCCCTTGGCGGTGATTTCCAGAATGCCGGTCAGCGGCTCGGGCTCACCGACGGGCACATAGGCGCGACTCGGGGCGGCATTCTGTTGCTGTTGGGGCTTGTTCTGCCCGTTGTTGCCGCTGTTGTTATTGCCGCGGCGGTGCTTGTTACGGTTGCGGTTCTTGCCGCCGTTTCCGCCGTTGTTGTGGGGCGGCGTACTGCCTCTTTCCTCGCGGGGCTGCCGATGATCCAGGTTCGCGTTGTTGCCGCCGTTGTTGTTGCCGCGGCGGCGGTTGCGGAAGTCGCGGCGGCCCTGTCCCTGCGGCGCATGCGCTTCACCGCCGTCCTGCGGGCGGTGGTCGATGTGTTGGCGGATGACGCGGGGACGCGGTGAGGGGGAGGTGTTGTCGATATCGGACATATCCTTTCCGCAATCGGGAGGATGGAGGCTATCAAAAGGGGGAGGATGAGGGGCGGGCGGCGGAAACAAACGGGCGCCGCGCACGCCCCTCATCGCGGTAAGGGGAAAAATCGGGGGCTTCAGAGCTGCTCGAGCACGGCCTCGTCGATTTCAAAGTTGGTGAACACGTTCATCGTGTCATCGTAGTCATCCAGCAGCTCGAAGAGCTTGGTGACCTTGCGGGCGGTGTCCACATCGGAGATGGTGGTGGGGTTCTGCGCCACGGAGATGAGCTTCATGCCCGTGATGTTCTTGCCGGCGGCGGCAAGGGCGGCGGAAACCTCGTTCACATCGGTGGGGCCGCAGATGAAGGCCCACTCATTCTCGTTTTCGCCCTCCTCGAACTCATCGGCACCGCAGTCCATGGCAAGCTCCATGGCGGCATCCTCGTCGAGGGTTTCATCCACGATGCTCACCTGCCCCTTGCGGTCAAACTGGTACGCCACGGAACCGGGCGTGCCCATGTTGCCTCCGTTGCGGGAGAAGATGGTGCGGATTTCGGAGGAGCAGCGGTTGGTGTTATCCGTGGCGACCTCCACGATGATGGCGGTGCCGGCGGGGCCGTAGCCCTCGTAGGTCACCTCCTGAATAGCGGCACCCTGCAGCTCGCCCGTGCCCTTCTTGACGGCGCGGTCGATGTTGTCCTTGGGCATGGACGCAGCCTTGGCACCTTCGATGGCGGCACGCAGACGGGGGTTGGTGTCCACATCACCGCCGCCGCTCTTGGCAGCGAGCGTGATTTCGTGGGAGTAGCGGGCGAAAATCTTGCCCTTCTTCGCGTCGGCGGCAGCCTTCGTGAACTTAATCTTGGACCATTTGTTATGACCGGACATAAACTCGGGGGGTGGTTTGTGTAAGGATTTAAAAAAGCGCCGTTCCGACGCGACCCTCGCTTTCGGCGGGGATGCAGGAGAAGAAGGCTTCAACGCCTTTCGGATAGCCGGTGCCACCCAATCAACGCCGCATCCCGCGGCGGGAGAAAGCAAAAGGGGAATCGAGCTGACAGGATTCGAACCTGCGACCTCTTCGTCCCGAACGAAGCGCGCTACCAGCCTGCGCTACAGCTCGATAAAGTCTCGTGGAGACGGCGGCATTTTACACGTTTTCCCGCGTTTGGCAAGTAAAAAGTGATACGCAGGGGCGGGAAATGACGCGAAAGACGGCATCTGCCGGCTAAAAAACATCTTGTCGGCGCCGAGCGGGCGGCGTTTTTTTCATGACGATGCCGCTCGCGGCGTCCCCCCGACAACAAAAAATCGGCCTCCGCGCCGCATTTTTCTGTGATCTACAGAACCCCTGCGGCTCCCGCCCGCTCAGAACAGCATCCCGCCCGAGTAGTCATCCGTACGCAGGTGCTCACGCAGGGCATCCGCGAGATAGCGGCAATCATCTGCGCGAATGACGACGTCCTGACGACGGCGATAGGCCTCCATCAAAAAACGGAGGAGAGCCTGCGGATCATTCAGAACGTAGCCGGGGATTTCTTCGATGGTATCCATGCGGATGATATTCTAACGCCGCGTGTGCGTGCAGACAAGCGCAAAGTTGATGAATGACTGATGAAGTTCCGCCATCATGTATCAAACCATGCCCATAGAAAAGCCGCTGCTCCCTTGGCGGAAGCAGCGGCGAAAGAATCGGCTGTAATCGATTTACAGGAGCGTGAAGGCGATGTTCAGACCGGCCGTCACGATGGACACCATGCTCATCAGCTTGATGAGGATGTTCAGGGAAGGACCGGAGGTATCCTTGAAGGGATCGCCCACGGTGTCACCCACCACGGAAGCATCGTGGATGGCGGTGTGCTTGCCGCAGAAGGAAGCGTCACCCGTTTCGATGTACTTCTTGGCGTTATCCCAGGCACCGCCGGAGTTGGCCATGAAGATGGCGAGCACGAAGCCGCCCGCCAGACCGCCGGCCAGCAGACCGAACACACCGGGAACACCCATCACGAGACCCGTGGCAATCGGAACGATAACGGCAATCATGGAAGGAACAATCATCTCGCGCTGAGCACCCTGGGTGGAGATACCCACGCAACGGGCGTAGTCGGCCTTCTTGCGGCCCTCGAACACGTCCTTATCGGAGAGCTGGCGGCGGACTTCCTCCACCATGCTCTTGGCGGCGCGGCCCACGGCGTTCATGGTGAGACCGCAGAACAGGAAGGACAGCATGGAACCGATGAAGATGCCGAGCAGCACCTTGGGATTCATGAGCGTCACGTCGAACTTGGCCATGAACTCAGCGATGTTGAGGTTCATGATGTCGGCGGGCTGGATGACGGTGTCGGAGAACACGCTCATCTTGAACTCACCGAAGTTCTGGGCGGCAATCTTGAGCTCCTCGATGTAGGAGGCAAGAAGGGCCAGAGCCGTCAGAGCGGCGGAGCCGATGGCAAAACCCTTACCCGTAGCGGCGGTGGTGTTGCCGAGGGCGTCGAGGGCATCCGTGCGGGAGCGGACGGATTCGCCCAGCTCGCTCATCTCGGCGTTACCGCCGGCGTTGTCGGAGATGGGGCCGTATGCGTCCGTGGCGAGCGTCAGACCCAGCGTGGAGAGCATACCCACGGCGGCGATGCCGATGCCGTAGAGACCCATGCTCATGTTGTCAGCCGTGAAGGTGAAGGAATGAGCGGCGCAGAGGTAGGCGCCGATGGTGCCGAGCACGATGAAAATCACGGGCCAGCAGGTGGAAATCATGCCCACGCCGATACCGGAGATAATCACGGTGGCGGGACCGGTCGTGGCGTTCTCCGCAATGAACTTCACGGGAGCGAACTCGAAGGAGGTGTAGTACTCCGTCACCTTACCGATGGCGATACCCACGATAAGACCGATGACGATGGAGCCCCAAAGGCCCATCCAGTTGTCAATGCCCAGCAGGTAGAGCACCGCAGCGGAGCAGAGGGCGATGAGCACGCCGGAGAAGTTGATACCGCGGTTGAGGGCGGCCATGAGCTGCGTCTGGTTGGCGCCTTCCTTCGTGCGGACGATGAACATGCCGAGCACGGAGAGGATGGTGCCGACGGCACCGATAATCATGGGAGCCATCACCAGCTGGAGGCCCTGGAGGTCCGTCATGTGAGCACCCGCGGCAGCGGCGGCGCCCAGAGCGGCGGAAGCGAGGATGGAGCCCGCATAGGACTCATAGAGGTCGGCGCCCATGCCGGCCACGTCGCCCACGTTGTCGCCCACGTTGTCGGCGATGGTGGCGGGGTTACGGGGATCATCTTCGTTGAAGTGGTACTCGGTCTTACCGACGAGGTCGGCGCCGACGTCAGCGGCCTTGGTGTAGATGCCGCCGCCCACACGGGCGAAGAGAGCCTGAAGAGAAGCACCCATGCCGAAGGTCAGCATGATGGTGGTAATCTGCACGAGCTTGGAAAGGCCCTCACCTTCCACGAGGAAGGAGCAGTTGTCGAGGATGAGGTACCAGGCGGAGATATCGAGAAGGCCGAAGCCCACCACGGTCAGACCCAGAACAGCGCCGGAACGGAAGGCGAGCTTGAGGCCGTTGTTGAGGCCGTTCTGCTCGTCGCGGCAGGCGTTCGCCACACGGCCGGAGGCATAGGTGGCCGTCTTCATGCCCACAAAGCCGGCAAGACCGGAGAAGAAGCCGCCCGTCAGGAATGCCACGGGAACAATCTTGTTCTGCATGCCGAAGTAGGCCATGACAGCGAAGATGACGGCGATAATCACGAAGAAGATGCCCACAATCTTGTACTGCTGCTTCAGATAAGCCATCGCGCCCTCGCGGACGTAGCCGGCAATCTCCTTCATACGATCCGTACCTTCGTCAGCCTTCTTCATGTCGAAGAAGAACTTCGCGGCCATCACGAGAGCCACGAGAGAGGCAAACGGAACAATCCAGAATAATGTTTCGGGGTTCATTTGTCTGTATTTGATGGGTTAACCGCACGCCGAGGGTCGGCGAGCGGGCGCGGCATACTACACCCAGACTAACGTTTTGACAAGCCAAAAATGAGGAGAAAGCATGAAAAATTCAAAAAAAGCAGGCAGATAACATGTTCAAAAGAGCCGTAAATACACAAAACCTCAGAGGGAAAGCACTTGACAACTCCGGAGGCGGCGGTTAGACTGGGCGCGTACCCTATGAAACACGATGCGAACCTACCGCAGCGGGATGCTGCGTTGTTGGATGCCTGTCGCCGCGGCGATACGGAAACTGCCCTGCGCCTCATTGCAGAAGGCGCCGATATCCGCGCCGAAGATGAGGAGCGCATGACACCCATGGGCTATGCCTGCCAAGCGGGGAATGAGGCTATTGTCGAGGAATTGCTGCGGCGGGGAGTCAAGCCGCGGGAGTATTCCGGACGTTGGGAGCGACCGGCGCTCTACCGAGCAACGGAAAGCGGGAATCTTTTCCTGATGAAACGCCTCCTGCGCGCCGGAGCAGACCCGTGGGGTCTGGATTGCGAGGATGACAGTATGCTTTCCGCCGCAGTCCGAAGCAGAAAGCCGGAGGTGGTTGATTTTCTGCTGGACATGGGGCTTTACATCGAGGATGAATCGTCCTTCGGCTGTCCGTTCATCTATCTGTCCATCCTGAATGATGACCTGCCTATGATTGACTATCTCAGGCGCAACGGCGAGAGCTTTCAATTCCGTCATTTCAACAGCGATATACGAGAGGCATGTCGGCATGGGAGGAAAGAAATCGTCCGCAGAATCCTACAGGACGGACTCAACCTTGAACACCTCTCCCGAGAAACGGGGCATGAATATTATTCATGGGTACTCTTCTCAGAGCCATTCGATGAAGAATTTGCAGAGATGCTCTATGAAGCAGGCGTTCCTTTGCGAGCGTGGGCGGGAGAGGATGATATTCTGAAACGAGCCGGGACAAACGAAGCACGGACATGGATGATGAAGCATCTTTCCGCCCCTCTGCCGGACTTCTCCGACATCCCCGATGCCTATGACATTTACCTCGCCGCCCGCAACAGCGACGAAGAGCTCCGCAAGCTCATGGTGCACGATCATGAGCTGCAAGCCGAGGATGACGAGGGTTGGACACCCCTGCACTATGCCTGCCGCGACAACCATCTGCAAGCGATAAAACGCCTTGTGAAAGCCGGAGCCGATGTACATGATTTGACCGAGAGCGGTGACTCCTGCATCACCCTTCTCAACAGCCAACATGCGGGCGAGCCGCTCGAATGTCTGCGCTTCCTCCTCCGCTGCGGATGTCAGCCGGAGAGAATTATCAGCGACGGCAGAACAGCCCTGACCCAACTCATCGAAAAGCAACAGAGCATCTTAGTGATGGAATTGCTCAGCCTCGGTGCTGATGTCAGCCATCGGGATGATGCGGGCTACACGCCCTACCTCGCTGCGGCGCGTTTCGGAGATGCTTCTATTCTCGCCCGTTTGGAAGAGCTGGGAGCAGACCCGCACGCACTTCTGCCCGACGGCCGCACCGCCCTGCACCTCGCCGCGCAGTATGAACAGGAGGATGTCGTCCGCTACCTCCTGTCGGAAGGACATGAGGTCAACGCCCGCGACCGCCGCGACTACACGCCCCTGCTCTCCTGTCCCTCCCCCGCCATCGCCCACCTGCTCTTGGATGCGGGAGCCGACCCTCTCTGCCGCGGCAAAAACGGGCTCACCGCCCTCATGGCCGTGAGGCACAGCGAAGAGGAAGGCATTGCCAAGCGTCTCATTCAAGCCGGTGTAGACCCCGACGCCGTAACGATTTGGGGCACCAAAAGACCGAGTAAAGATTGGTACTGTTAATCCCCGCTCACTTCTTTTTTCCTGAAACAAGCTGCGACCGCAAAGGTGGCTATCGTGCCGATGGTAACGCGCCAGGGGAAGGCAATGGGGGGCAGGATGCCTTGGCGACCGAGGATTTCCAGCGTGATGACGGCGGCGAAGCCCGCGAGCATGCCGAGGACGTTGCCGAGGTCGGAGCCGCGGGTCTTGGTGAGCATGCCGAGCAGGAAAATGCCGAGCAGCGAGCCGTAGGTGTAGCCGAAGATGCCGAGGGCGATGGGCAGGATGCGGATGGTCGGGTCCATGACGGAATACCACGCCGTCACCGCGCCCACGAGGATGAGCAGGGCGGCGAAGACGACCGTCAGCACGCGGACGGCGCGGAGCATCTGCGCTTCCGTGGCATCGGGACGGAACACATCACGATACCAGTCGCGGGTGGCGGTGGTGGCCAGCGCATTCAGCGCGGTGGAGAGGCTGCCCATGGCCGTGGCGAGCAGGGCGGCGACCAGCAGACCGCGGATGCCCGCAGGCAGGTAGTGGATGATGAAGTGCGGGAAAATTTCGATTTGTTTCTCGGGCGGCGCAATGCCGTTCACCGTGAAGTAGACGTAGAGCAGCATGCCGCAGGTGAGGAACACCAGCACAATGGGCATATCCAGAATACCCGAGAGGATGACGGCGCGGGTGCCCGTGCGGCTGTCCTTGGCGGCCAGCATGCGCTGCACCATATCTTGGTCGGTGCCGTGGGTCGCCATGGTGATGAAGGTCGCGCCGAGGAAGGCCGTCCACAGCGTGTATTCGCTGCCGAGGATGTTCTTCACATCAGCGATCAACCCCTCGCCCGTGATGCCGAAGTCAAACAGAGCAAAGGGTTTCAGGTTGGGCGTCCCACAAGGGTTGTGCGCGGTGTCGTTCAAGGTGGCGCAGATGGTCGTCCATGCCTCCGCGACACCCCCCTGCCCCATGATGTTGCAGAAGAGCAGACCGATGGTGGTGAACACGGCGATGAACAAAATGCTCGCCTGCAACACATCCGTCCACACCACGGCTTTGAGGCCGCCGAGGGTGGTGTACACCGCCGTCACCAGCGTGATGAGGGTGAGCGCGGCGATGTAGATGATGACGGTTTCGCTCGCCGTGGCCGTCTCTCGGCCCACGATGAACATGTACGCAATCACCAGCAGAATGCCCGCGAAGAACAGGCGGGTGCCGCTGGCCAGCACGCGGCTGATGAGGAAGGTCACGCTCGCACAGCGGCGCGTCGTCACCCCGAAGCGTTTTTCCAGATACTCGTAGATGGAAACCACCTTGTAATCGTAGTAGGGCTTCAGGAAGAGCTTTCCCACGATGATGCGCCCCAGCAACGTGCCGATGCCGAGCTGCACATAGGTGAAGTTGCGCAGCGCAAAGCCCTCGCCCGGGGTGCCGAGGAAGGTCGCCGCGCTGATTTCCGCCGCAATGATGGACGCGAGAATCGCCCACCACGGCATCCGCCGCCCGCCCAGCGCATAATCCTCGAGATTATCCTGCTTGCGTCCCGCATACAACCCGATGCCGAAAATCGCGCAGAAATACGCCGCTACGACTACTATATCAAGCCAAAACATATCGTTCCCTTGTGGCAGGAAACTCGGTCTGACGGCACGTCAGACCGAGTGTAAAATCCCCGCGGCGTCAGCCGCGCAAATTTTCCAATTTGTAATTTGTAATTTGTAATTCCCCAATCACGCCTGTTTGTACTCCAGCGCAGCGGCCACAAGGCCCGAGAAGAGCGGGTGCGGCGTGGTGGGACGGCTCTGGAACTCGGGGTGATACTGGCAGGCGATGAAGTAGGGGTGGCTCGGCAGTTCGACCACTTCCACCAGACCGTGCTCGTCGTTCACGGCGGAAATCACAAGCCCCGCCTTCTCCAACTGCTCGCGGTAGTCGGCGTTGAACTCGTAGCGGTGGCGGTGACGCTCGGAGATAACCTCCTTACCGCCGTAGAGCTTGCTGCACAGCGTGCCCGGCTGGATGTGGGCGGGATAGGCCCCCAGACGCATGGTGGCACCCATGTTCTTGATGAGCTTCTGCTCTTCCTGCAGGCAGATGACGGGGTTCGTCGTGTCCTTGGCAAACTCGGTGGAGTTGGCGTCCTTGAGGCCCAGCACATTGCGGGCGTACTCGATGACGGCAATCTGCATGCCGAGGCAGATGCCGAAGAAGGGAATCCCCTTCTCACGGGCGTACTGCGCGGCCTTAATCTTGCCTTCCACGCCGCGGTCGCCGAAGCCGCCGGGGACGAGGATGCCGTCCACATCACCGATCATGGTTTCGCAATCGCTGCTCTCCAGCGCCTCGGCATCGACACGCAGGATGTTCACGCGGCAGTCGTTCGCGGCACCGGCGTGCGTAAAGCTTTCATAGATGGACTTGTAGGCATCCTGAAGAGAAATGTACTTGCCGACCACGGCAATCTTGACGCTGTGGCTGGGGTGGATGACGCGGCCCACGAAGTTCTGCCAGTCGTCCATCTTGGGCTTGGGAACGGTGATGCCGAGCACTTCCGTCACGATGCGGTCCACGCGGTCGCGGCCGAGGTCGATGGGGCATTCGTAGATGCTGTGCTTCACGTCGCAGAAGGCCACGACGTTGCGGGGCGCGACGTTGCAGAACATGCCGATTTTCTTCTTCTCGTCTTCCGTGAGGTTGTCCATCTCCGTGCGGCAGACGATGATGTCGGGCTGGATGCCGATTTCGCGCAGCTTGGCGACGCTCTGCTGCGTGGGCTTGGTCTTGGTTTCGCCCGCGGCCTTGATGTAGGGCAGCAGGGTCACATGGATGAAGCAGCAGTTGTGGCGGCCCACCTCCAGCGCGAACTGGCGCAGGGCTTCGAGGAAGAGGTAGCCTTCGATATCGCCCACGGTGCCGCCGATTTCGGTGATGATGACGTCACAGTCCTTGTTCTTCTCGGTGAGGTCGTAGAGACGCTGCTTGATTTCGTTGGTGACGTGCGGGATGTACTGCACGGTCTTGCCGAGATAGTCGCCGCGGCGTTCCTTCTCCAGCACATGCTCAAAGACCTTGCCGCTGGTCAGGTTGTTGAGGCGGGAGAGCTCGCAATGCACGAAACGCTCGTAGTGGCCGAGGTCGAGGTCGGTTTCCGCGCCGTCGTTGAGCACGTACACCTCGCCGTGCTGGTAGGGGCTCATGGTGCCGGGGTCGATGTTCAGGTAGGGGTCGAACTTCTGCATGGTGACTTCCAGACCGCAGTGCTCGAGCAGCGTGCCGATGGAAGCGGCCGCCAGACCTTTGCCGAGGGAGGAAACAACGCCGCCGGTAACGAAGATGTATTTCATGGTGAGTAAGAGAGGTTTTGTTGAGGACAGGGTAGCAGAGCGCGGCGCGGGTGTCGAGCACCGCCGACACGCGCCCGACCGCGCCCGCTCACACAGGGCCGCAAAACGCGACACAAACATTTGATATTTCATTCATTATAAAAAATCTTGCCAAGTTATCAGAAAAGGGCTATACTTTCTTAACACACTTTATAAAGTGAGCGCACGCGACACTATTCTTCGGCTCATGCAGGAGCGCATCGAGGCCACGCGACCGCAGCTGGCGGACGCGGCGGGGCTGAGTCTCGTCACGGTCAACAAGCTTGTGGCGGAGCTCTGCCTACAAGGGGTGCTGCGGCTCAAAGGTACGGTACCCTCGGGCGGCGGTCGCCCTGTGCAGCTCTATGCCTTCAACGCCGCGCACGCCGTCTGCGCTCTGTTCCGCGCGGAGGCCGAACAGGGCTACCTCCGCGGCGTGCTGGAGGTGGCGGATATGTCGGGCCGCGTGCTGCGGCAGGAAACAGCTCGCTTCGCCCTGTTGCAGGAGGCGAGCCTCGACGACTGGCTGGATGCCGCCACCCGCCGCAAACGCCTGCACCGCCTCTTGCTCGACCTGCCCCCCACCCTGCCCGAAACGGGGCTGGCCGCCCACCTCCGTGCGCGCTACGCCTGCTCCGTCCGCCGCGCCAATGCCGCGGCGGGGCTTCTCTCCGCGCGGGACGACACGTTTTCGATTTACCTCCCCCCGCACCTCCCGCCGCAAGGCTGTTTCCGCAGGCGCGGCGTGCTGACCCCCTGCGACACCCTGCACCTCCTCCCCCTGCCCACGACGTGGGAAACGCTCGATTACGATGACCACACGCTCACCGAAGAGATGGTGAGCCGCCTGCTCCACCTGCTGACGGCCACGCACACCCCCACCCGCTTCGAGCTCTTTGCGGATTTCTGGACGGAACGCCTCACAACCCGCATCCGCTACAACCTGTCCGCCAAACTGCGCGGCTTTGAGCGCGTGCCGCGGCTGCATTTCCGCACCTGCACGCCCACGCAGGCGCACGCGGCGGCATGGCGCTCGTGTTTAACGGAGTAACCGCCACAGACGCACACAGCCCCCACGGCACCAAAGAGGAGGAGCCACGGCGCTAAACAAGAAAAAAGGCACCCGCTCGTGGAAGAGCGGATGCCGAAGAGTTAAGCCGTAGCTTGTCGCTTTAGTGGCGGCGGCGGCGGGAAGCCAGACCGGCGAGCGCCAGCAGGGAAAGCGTCGCCGTAGCGGGCTCGGGGGTGGCGGGAATCATCTGCGTCACCGTAATCTGAGGAGTCGTCCAATTGGTCTGCGTAGCAGCATTGAAAGCAGCGTAAAGCGTATCACAGGAGCCGGTGAGGGTTTTGCTCCAATAGTGGTCCTTGCCCGTAAGCTCTGCCGTTTGGCCCTCTTCATTCGATACAAGATAGTTCAGATAAATGCGGCCGTTGCCAATCGAGGCGCCATTGGGGTCATAGAACAGAGTGATGGAATACGTCAGGACATTGCCGCTAACCGAGGACACAGAGTTCTTATTCTCGCTGCCGCTGCCGGTCGGATGAACGACAATCTCCTTATTCGCGCTCAGATAGATGCGGATAGGTCCGTTCGAGGAATGAACGGTAGCAGCTTCGTTGGTTACCGGAAGCGTGCCGTATTGGTTGTAGTTCTGAGAAAAGTCAGCCGTACCCGAAAGAGTGACAGACCAAGCCTTGGAAAGATCGATAGCATAATCGAGATCGTAGGTATTGGTGAGGGTATTCAGGGTGTAGGTGGTGGTGATTTCCTTCCATGCATTTTCCTCCGTAACATCCGCCATGGCCATGCCGGCGAGTGCCACGAGGGCAATCATTGTCTTTTTCATGTTCTAATGTATTTGTTTGTTACTGATAATAAGCACAGAGCGGTGCAAAGTCCTTTCGCGCGATAGGGAACCTTCGCACACCTCTGCGGGCGTGAGTATACAGCATTCTGAATGCTGTAGGCATGCTTGTAGATGTAAGGCGCTGATAGCGGGCATGTTGCATTTTGTAAACAAAGCCTTGCATTGCCGGATGCACCGAGGGTATATTCAGGAGTTCCGTTGGGGGGGGGTATCCATAAATTCCTAGGAATAATGTGAATATGACGCTATATATTCCTAGGAATAATGTGTAATTCGGAATTGACTCGCCTCGCGAGAGGTGATATAAACAAAAGCGCCACGAGGTCTTTTTCGCTATGATTCGCTATGCTTTACAGGAACTGAAACATTGGAAAGAACAGCCGAAACGCAAGCCGCTGTTGGTACAGGGGGCGCGTCAGGTCGGCAAAACATGGCTCATGCGGGAGTTCGGGAGAACGGCGTTTCCCTCCGTGGCGTACATTAATTTCATGGAGATGCAGTCAGCGCACGCCGTTTTTGAAGGCGATTTGAGTCCGAGTGCTCTGTTGCTTCGCCTCTCTGCCTTGGCGCATACGCCTATCCGCGCGGGGGAAACGCTGCTCATTCTGGATGAAATTCAGGAGTGTGAACGGGCCTTGACGGCTCTCAAATTTTTCAGCGAGCAAGCGCCCGACTACCACATTATCGCGGCGGGCAGTCTGCTCGGGGTGGCGATGCGGCACAAAAAAATGTCCTTCCCCGTCGGTCAGGTGGATTTTCTGGAACTTCGTCCCCTCAGCTTCTTTGAGTTTCTGGAGGCAATGGGGGAGGGCATGCTGGTGGAGCTGTTACGCGATGCCTCCCCCGAAATCACCGCTCCCTTCCGCGACGGCCTGACGGATTGGCTCAAACAGTATCTTTACATCGGCGGCATGCCGGAGGTGGTGGCTCGTTTTGCTGAAACGAAGGACTACGCTGCCGCCCGCGAGGTGCAGCACGCCATCCTTCGCGGCTATGAAAACGATTTTTCCAAATACACGGATAATCGCAACATTACCCGCATCCGTGAGGTCTGGCGCTCCCTCCCCGCGCAACTGGCCAAGGAAAAGAAGTTCTCCTACAGCGGAGTGAAACAGGGCGGGCGCGGACGAGATTATGAAGAAGCTATCGAGTGGCTGCAAAACTGCGGGCTGGTTCATAAATTGCCCCGCCTCACCAAACCTGCCAACCCTCTTTCTGCCTATGCTGAGAGCGGTGTGTTTAAGCTCTATGTCTCGGACTGTGGGCTGCTTGGAGCGCTGGCGCAATTGGACGCTGCCGCACTGGTGCAAGGCGTGGGCGTGTTTGAGGAGTTCAAAGGAGCCCTGACGGAGCAGTATGTGCTGCAAACGCTGTTGCTGAACAAGAATCTTCCGCTCGCCTATTGGACAACGCCGAAAAACACGGCAGAGGTGGATTTTCTCTTCGGCTATCGCGGGGCCGTCATCCCGCTGGAGGTCAAGGCTACCATCAACCTCAAGGCCAAAAGTCTTGCGGAATACCGCGCTAAGTATGCGCCACCTTTCGCCGTGCGCACTTCCCTCGCGGGCTACGGGGTGCGGGAAGGCTTGCACAGCATCCCGCTCTATCTCATGGAACGCTTGTTTGCTCTACTACCCTGAGCCCTATTCTGCCGCATATCCAGCAGAAAAGCCCATCCGCGGCTCCGCGGATGGGCTTTTGTAATGTTTTCGCGTTACTGCCGTTCGCTTTAGTGGCGACGGCGGCGGGAAGCCAGACCGGCCAGAGCGAGCAGGGAAAGCGTCGCCGTGGCAGGCTCGGGGGCAATGTAGTACTGCACACCAATGCCTTCAATCGTGGCATAGGAGCGATAAGCACCCTGCGCCAATTCGGTTTCTACGCCGTTAATCGTCCAAGCGGCGGTCGGATCCATGACAGAATCGTACTTAATCATGCTCGTGCCATCAAGGCTCGTCAGCGTCAGGCCAAACATATCGTCACGATACTTGCCATCCAAATCGCGATACCAAATTTTGGGGGACTCAATCAACACGCGATCCACCACGCCGACTGTTTCGGGATTATCCGTAAGAGCAGTTTCAATCTGGGCTGTCAAGGTCAACGCACGGGGAGATCCCGCAGAATACTGACCAAGGCAGGTCTCGCCATAGGGCGCATTAGAAGGAGCAATGATCTTGCCCGCCGTGCCAAAATCCACGGAAGAACCGGTACCCAGCGTGGAAAGAATGTTGGTGCCGGAGTATATGGTGTTGAGTTTGAGCGTATTTGCCTCGGATTCCGAAGCTATGGTAGACCCGCTATTGAGCGTGAACTTGATACCATCGCCACCATGCTGCCACGTCATGTTGTCCCCGAGAACGACATCATGGAACACCACGGCCCAGTTGCCGCCGAACGTGACATTATCACCGATAATCAGCGTCCCCTTCAGGTTGCCGATACTCACATTTTCAGCACTGACATTGGCTCCGTCACCGATACGATAAATAGCCTCTGTAGTGTTGGAGTATGCCGGAATGGAATCCGGATGATCTTCCGTACCCGTGATGACCCAGTTGGTCACCTCGTTCCACTTGCCACCCGAGGCTCCCACCCATGTGAGGTCGAGGGTTTCAGCCATGGAAAGACCGGCAAGGGCCACGAGGGCAATCATTGTCTTTTTCATGTTCTAATGTATTTGTTTGTTACTGATAATAAGCACAGAGCGGTGCAAAGTCCTTTCGCGCGATAGGGAACCTTCGCACACCTCTGCGGGCATGAGTATACAGCATTCTGAATGCTGTAG
>CALBJX010000031.1 GCA_937893015.1 uncultured Verrucomicrobiales bacterium
AGGGCAAGGACCAAGGACGCAAAGCGTTCATCAATGGCTGACTTTTCATACACGCATTGCGTCCTTGGTCCTTCTTCCTCGCGCGGCGCAGCCGCGCCTCAATTTGACTTCGTACATCGTAAATCGTACATCCCTACAAATCCTCATTTGCCGAAACGCTCCACGAGCCGGCTATGACTTGTTATTCCTATCACGCTTCGTCCACCAGAATCTCGCGAGGACGGGAGGCGCCTTGGGAGGGGCCGATGATGCCGTTCTCTTCCATCTGGTCCATAATTTTGGCGGCCTTGCCGTAGCCGATGGAGAAGCGGCGCTGGAGCAGGGAGGTGCTGGCCTTGCGCTCGGTGATGACGAGGTTGACGCAGCGCTCGTAGAGCTCGGCATCGTCGCCCGACATGGCCTTGGGGGCAATGCGTTCGTTGTCCGTGCGCACGGAGTCGTCGCTGTTGTTCATTTCGGCGGTCACGCCTTGCTCAAAGTGCTGTTCGGCGTGCTTGGCGCAGAAGTCGATGATTTGCTGAATCTCGGCATCGGAGACGAAGGCACCCTGCACACGCGTCATTTTGGAGAGACCATCGGGCGGCACGAAGAGGCTGTCGCCCTTGCCGAGCAGGTTTTCCGCACCCGTGGTGTCGAGGATGATGCGGCTGTCCAGCGGGCTGGCCACGCGGAAGGCGATGCGGCTCGGGATGTTGGCCTTGATGAGACCCGTGACCACGTTGGAGCGCGGCGTCTGCGTGGCGGCGACGAGGTGGATGCCCGCGGCGCGCGCCTTCTGGGTGAGGCGGGCAATGTAGTTTTCCAGGTCTTCCTTCACCACCTGCATGAGGTCGGCAAGCTCGTCGATGATGATGACGATGTAGGGAATCTTCTCGGGGAGCTCATCGGGGCGGTCGAGGTCGAGCTCGCCCTGCTCCATGTCGTCGTCATCGGGGATGTCGCGGCCGTCGTTGGAGTCCTCGATATCGCGGATGATGGAGGAGGCCATGCGGTCGTCGGTGTAGAGCTCTTCGTGCGCGGGCGGGGGCTCGGGGCGCGGGTCGTCCAACGGGTTGCGGGCGTTGTAGTCCTTGAAGGTGCGCACACCCACCATACTGAACATGCGGTAGCGGCGCTCCATTTCGTTGACGGCCCAGCGCAGCGCTCCGATGACGCGGTTGGGCACCGTGACGACGGGGCAGGCGAGATGCGGCAGCTTGCGGTAGGGCTGCATTTCCACCACCTTGGGGTCCACGAGGATGAGCCGCAGCTCCTCCGGGCGGAATTTGTAGAGCATCGACAGAATCATGCTGTTGATGCAGACGGATTTACCCGAACCCGTGGTGCCGGCTACGAGGGTGTGGGGCATGGCGGCGAGGTCGCCGATGATGGCGTTGCCGTACACATCCTTGCCGAGGGCCACGGGGATGGCGAGTTTGGGATTCTTGAAATTGTCGGACTGCAGCAGCTCGCGCAGGTAGACGGGGGATTTGACGCTGTTCTCCAGCTCGATGCCGACCGTGTCCTTGCCGGGGATGGGGGCGAGGATGTTGATGGCGCGTGTCTTGGTGGCCAGCATGAGGTCCTTGCCGAGGCTTTCAATCTTGTTGACGCGCAGGCCGCGGGGCGGGTAGAACTCGTAGCGCGTGACGGAGGGCCCGCGTGTGATGTCGCCCGCAGTGACGGCGATGCGGAAGGTGTCCAGCGTGTCGATGATGCGCTGCTGCGTGTCCGCCATTTCGATGCGGCTCTGCTCGTCCATCTCGGCAGTGGCGGGCTCGTATTTCAGCAGCTCATAGGGGGGCAGGGGGTAATCGCTCTTCTGCGGGCGGTCATCGCGGGAGGGCAGGGGGGCGGGGGCCGCGCTGCGGATGCGGTTCGGCTGGGCGGGTGCGGGGGCGGGCGTTGCCGCGCGGGGGGCAGTGCGCGGTGCCGGCTCCGGCTCAGGTTGTTCGGCCTGTCGTGCGGCGCGGGCAGCGGAGGCGGCGCGGGCCGCGGCTGTGCGCTCTGCTTGGATGCGGGCTCGCTCGGCCAGGATTTCCTCGCGGCTGCGGGGGGCGGGTTCGTCATCGGGCACCAGCATGGCGGGGCGCTCCGGCGCACCGGGGGCTGTGCTCAGGGTGATGGCTTCCTCCACGCCGTTCATGAGGTCCAGCAGATTGCCGCGCGGGCTGCGCGGTGCGCGGGTGGGGATGCTGCCGACGCGGCGGCGGGCGTCGCCGGGGGTCAGGGTCGGCACACGTGCCGCGTCCATGCGGCGGGCCTCCGTCATATTTTCCTCCAGCGAGCGGGGCAGGGCGATATCCTCGGGGAAGAGATTGTCCATCTTGTCCGGCTGCGGCGCGGGGTGCAGAGGTGCCGGTTCGGGGGCGGGTTCGCGGTGCATCAGCCGCCCGAAGAGGCCGGACTTGGTGCGCGGTGGCAGCGGCGCAGGGGCGGGGGAATCCGGCGCATTACCGGCGCCGTACACGCCGGCGGCCTGGGCGGCCTGTTGGGCTTCGGCGGCGCGGCGCTGTTCTTCCGCGTGCCTCAGCCATTCCTGCCGCTGCTGCTCGCGGCGTTCGGCACGGCGTGCGGCGCACTCCTTGCGCCAGGCAAGGAAACGCAGGGTGTCTGCCTTCACGCCGACGCAGAAGCCGTGCAGGGTGAGGCGGGTGAAGTACAGCAGACCGAACCAGTGGGCTGCCAGCAGCAGGCAGAGGGTGGCCTGCGTGCCGAAGAGGGGTTCCAGCACGCAGGTGCCGTCCAGATAGCCGAGATTGCCGCCGAGGGTGTTCAGCCCGTGCCCCATGGCCCAGCCGTGCAGGGCATAGGGTTGCACGGAGAGCGCGGCACAGGCGCACATCGTGAGGCATGCGAGGGCAATGCCTTGCCCGAGTCGGCGCTCATCGGGGTGCATCAGCATGCCGAAGCCCATGAGAATGAGCAGCAAACAGGTGTAGAGCGCACCTGCCCCGAGCAGCCAGTACAGCAGACCCGCGAGGTAGAGACCCACGATGCCGAGCGCGTTTGTGCAAGCCTGTGCGGGGCTGGCGGTGGGATGCAGGAAGGCCCAGCTCACCTCCTCCGCACGATAGGAAATCAGCGCACCGAGCAGTACGACGGAAACCAGCACCAAGCCGAATCCCCACAGGCGGGTGATCCAGCTCGGACGCGGTGGGCGCGGCTGTTCCTGCGCCGTCTCTGTCTCCGGGTAGTACTCCATACGATGTCGCGGCATTCTACTCGGAAATTGCTCTTTCGGCAAGCGCAAAGTGCGTTCTATTTCCGCAGGGAAATTTGTCCGCAGAAAGCGATTACGGATACGAATGTTATTGACAGTGGGGCGGAAAGAGGGCATCATGCCGCCATGAAGACGAAACTCTTTGCGTTGCTGCTTGTTCTCGGGCTTTTGAGCCCGCTTCCTCTCACCGCTCAGGATGAAGAAACGGATCTTGTCGCGGAAAATGAACCGGCAGACACGACGCCGGCCCCCAAGAAAAAGAAGAAGGGCGACAAAAAGGGCGATGCCAAGGCGAGTGCCCGCCTGAAGAAGGCGGAGGCTGCCGCCAAAAAGCTCGAAAAGCAGACCAAGCTGCGCGCGGAGAAGAAGGTGAAGTGGGAAACCAACGAGAAAAAGGCATTCAAGGAGGCTGAGAAGTACAATCTGCCCGTCTGGGTGCTCTACACGGATCCCGCCTCCTGCGCCATCTGCGTGAAGCTGGACAAGGAGGTGCTCAACACCAAGGAGCTGAACGAGGCTAAGGGACTCTTCATCGGCTTCCGCTCCTCCACCCCCCTGCCGCAGTATGATTGCGCCGCGGGCAAGCCCATGGGCGTCATCCTCACGCCCGACAAGAAGCGCATGAACCCGAAGGCCGGCTTCTCCTATGTCCCCGGCATGGCTCCCGCTCAGTACATCTCCATGCTCCGCAAGTATTCCGATCAGCTTCTGAAGGAAGCCGAAGACAAGGTGAACGAAGAGCTGGAAGCCGCTCAGGCAGAAGCTGAATGAGGTGCCGCGGGCGAGGACCCGGCCGGGGTCAGTGCGCTTCCGGGATATCCTCCCAACGCGTCGTATATGCAGGGCCGGCGTGGGCATGCTGCCAGAGAGGCCTGTCCGTGGAGGATGCGAAGTGGATGCGGTGCCCGGCGGCCTGCAGTCGGTCGAGCACGTGCATGAGCGGGGAGGTCGCCACCTCGGGATGCTCGAAGGTGGGTTGTATGCTGTCCGCACGTTGCAGCCCCATGAGCAGCACGCCGAGTTTGCGGTAGTCGAACCCCTCGCGGAAGAGCCGTTCCAACAGCTCTGCTGCGGTGCGCAGGAAGAGACGCGTGTCATCCGTGGGGTGGGGCAAGGCGGAGCCTGCACTGTCGCAGGTCAAACGATCGCCCTGCTCATAGCGCGAGGTTCGGAGCACGACGTAGACTTCGCTCGCCATCAGCCCCTCGCTGCGGAGAATGCGTCCCGCTTTTTCCGTAAAGCGGCAGAGCGCATCCCGCAGGGTGGCGATATCGCGGATTCCCTCCTTCATCGTGCGGGAAACCATCACTTGCGTGCGCTCGGTTTCGCCCTCCTCTTCATCCACGCAGGGCAGACCGCGCAGCTCCAGTGCCAGACGCTCGCCGTGCACGCCGAAAGAGCGCCGCAGACGTTCCAAATCAGCATGCGCTACATCCGCCGCCGTGCGGAAGCCCATGCCCCGCAGGCGCGGAGCCAGCCTACGCCCGATGCCCCAGACATCCTCCAGCGGCGTATCCTCCAAAAAAGGAAGTGCGGTTTCGGGGGTGGCAAAGGCCAGCACGCCCGCAAAGCGTGTGTCCTTTTTCGCACGCTCGTTTGCCAGCTTGGCCAGCGTGCGGGTGGGGGCGATACCCACGCTCACGGTGATTCCCGTCCAGCGGGCAATGCGGCGGCGCAGCGTGCGGCAGAAGGGCACCCAGTCCCGCGCATCGTCCACCACACCGAAGGCCTCGTCGATGCTGTACTGCTGCGTCTCGGGCAGGGCGTCCTCCAAGATGCGCATCACGCGCTCGGAGAGGTCGTTGTAGAGCGCAAAATTGCCCGAGCACACGATGCCGCCGATGCGCTCCAACCGCTCGCGGCACTTGAAATACGGCTCGCCCATGGCAATGCCCGCCGCCTTGGCTTCCCTGCTGCGGGATACCACACACCCGTCGTTGTTCGACAGCACCACCAGCGGGCGGTTCCGCCAATCGGGGCGGAACACCTGCTCACAGGAGGCAAAGAAATTGTTGCAGTCGAAAAGAAGGTACATGGGTGCGCCCTGAAGTGTAGCCCGAGCGAGGCCGTATGTCAACGAGGAGGGGAATTCTTTTTACACGCGCACGCAAATGGTGCTTGCCATGGCGCGGGTTTGGGGGTATCTTGGCGGTAGATAACCTTGTCTTGATACCATGACAGACGACCACACTCCTCTCAACCTCTCAGAGTTGACTGATTTCCAATTCGGGCCCGCTTGGGCACGCGGCGGCTCCGCCTCCGCGGAATACACTCGTCTTCCCCGTGAACAGCGCACGGAGCACCCCGACCGCCGCCCCCGCCGTGAGGAGGGTGAGCGCCGCGGCCCGCGCCGCGATTTCCGTCAGGACAAGGAGCAGCGCGGTTTCCGCAACGACCGCCGCAGCGATGACCGCCGCGCCCCCCGGGGGCAGCGCCCCGAGCGCGGTGAGCGCCACGACGCCCCCCGCCGCGAGCTTCCCCAGCCCGCCGAAGGTTTCCGTGTGGAGCTCCGCCCCGCCAATTCCATTCTCGAGGTCTTTGCCACCAAGATTCAGGAGCAGAAGCGCACCCTGCCGCTCATGGACCTCGCCCGCGTCGTGATGGCCGCTAAGAACCGCTACGACCTCGTCTTCATGAAGATGGAGAAAGGCTGCGACCTCATCCACTCCACCAAGGGCGACGGCGCCTGCTGGCTCACCCGGTCAGAAGCCCTCGCCTACCTGCCCAAGGCTCCTTGGTTCAGCGAATTCTACACCACCGAACAGGTGGAGGTCGAGGCCCCCAAGGGCACTTTCTCCGGCGTGGCCGTGTGCTCGCTGGGCAAGGAAGTCATCGGCCCCGTCAACTGGCACGGCTATCAGGCCGCGCTCATGAACCTTTACCGCAGCAAGTACTCCTCCATGCCGCTGGACGCCTTCAAAAACCGCGTCTCCGTGGACAAGAGCGAGGAAGCCGTCGCCGCATGGATGGAGAGCGCCACGCACAAGACCGTGTGGAAGCCTGTCCGCGAGGGCGCTGCAGACACGCAGCTGGCCGACCTCCGCGCCGTGGAGGCCGACTTTGCGGAGCACCACTTTGCCGAGGCCTATGAGACGACGGACAAGGTTTTCATCAATGGTGCCGTGGGCCGCGAGCTGCTCACGCCCGGCCTCGCCGCGCACATCGCCCTGCTCTCCGACAAGATGCGCCGCTTCCCGCAGATGCTCATCCCGAATCTCTGCCACGGCATGGCGCGCCACCACCTGCCCATCTTCAAGTGGCACGGCAACCACTACACGGGCCCCAGCCGCATCCGCGCGATTGCGGAGGACACCGTGCTGGCCGACCGCATGACGGCTATCATCAACTGGAGCAAGGAGAACAGCGGCAAGACCTGCGACGTGATGTTCGCGGAACTCTCCGGCGTGCCCGCGGGCACGGATGAGGAGACGAAGAAGGCCGCCGCCGATGCCTACGCACCCTATGTCTCCGACATGATTTGGCTGCTGGAACAGGGCTACATCGTGGTGACGGGCGACAACGCCGTGTGGTTCCCCAAGGGCGAACAGGCCCCCGAGGCCCCCAAGGCCCCCGCCCCCAAGCACGGCAAGGGCAACAACGGCAAAAAGGCCCCCGCCAAGAAGCCCGCGAAGAAGGTGACGCCCGCCCCTGCGCCCGCCGCCGAGGCTCCTGCTGAGCCCGCCGCACCCGCCGAAGCTCCCGCTGCTCCTGCGGAGGAAACTCCCGCCGAATAATCTCACCATGATTCTGGACGTTACCCAATACGGCGACAAGATCCTACGCGAGGTCTGCGCCCCCGTGACGGATACGACGGGGCTGGACGAGCTCGCCAAGGACATGCTGGAGACGATGTACGCCACGCACGGCATCGGGCTTGCCGCGCCGCAAATCAACAAGGCCATCCGCATGGTCGTCATCGATGTTTGCCCGCCCGCCGAGGACGAGGAGGAGCAGGAGGAAAACGATGCCGAAGGCGCGGAGCTCTGCACCGTCAACGGCGAGGAGCGCACGGTGAAATCCCTCATGCCGCTCGTCTTCATCAACCCCGAGATTGAACCCTACGGCAAGAGCTACCTCTTTACCGAGGGCTGCCTGAGCGTGCGCAACATCCGCTCCAATGTGGCCCGCCCCGAGCGCGTGAAAGCCAAGCTCACGATGCTGGACGGCAGCGTGCTGGAGATTGACTGCGGCGGTCTGCTCGCCCGCTGTCTGCAACACGAATGCGACCACCTCGACGGCCACCTCTTCGTGGACCGCGTCTCCAGTGCCGCCCGTCTCATGCTCACCAAGAAGCTCAAAAAGCTCGCGGCGGAGCGGTATTGAAGACTTGTGATGGAGAGAATACGCGCACCTCATGGCGCGATATAAGGAAACCTGTCTGACGCAAGCGTCAAACAGGTTTTTCCCTTCTTGAGGCGACAGCCGCGCGAACCCCAATCACATATTTCTTGTCACACATTAGCTCGATAAATCCACAATTCGTCGCTCATCGCCTTTCCATTCTGTCACCGCTTCACTTTTTGCTCGCTTCCCGCGCACAGGGTGGTATACTTCCTCTTGAAACAATCTTTATTATTTCACCATGGCCATCAAACTGTTTATCCCCGGTCCGACCATCGTGTCGGAGGACGTTCTCAAGGAACTCAGCCGCCCGATGATTTCCCACCGCTCCAAGGCGGCCTCCGAGCTGCAGAAGCGCATCTCCGACAATCTGCAGAAGGTGCTCTTCACGGACAACCGCATCCTGCTCTCCACCTCCTCCGGCTCCGGTCTCATGGAAGGTGCCATCCGCTCCTGCACCGCCAAGCGCGCCGCCGTGTTCTCCGTGGGTGCCTTCGGTGACAAGTGGTTCAAGATGGCCAAGACCAACGGCGTGCCCGCCGACAAGTTCTCCAGCGTGATGGGCCAGCCCACCACCCCCGAGATGGTGGATGAAGCCCTCTCCACGGGCAAGTACGACCTCGTGACCGTGACCCACAACGAAACCTCCGCCGGTATCCAGAACCCCGTGGAGGAAATCGCCGAGGTCATGAAGAAGTACCCCGATGTCGTGTGGTGCGTGGACGCCGTGTCCTCCGCCGCGGGCTCCAAGATTGAGACGGACAAGCTCGGCATCGACGTGCTCATCACCTCCACCCAGAAAGCCCTTGCCTTGCCCCCCGGCATGGCCATCGCCGCCGTCAGCAAGAAGGCCTACGAGCGCACCGCCCAGGTGGAGAACCGCGGTCTCTACTTCGACCTCCGCAACCTCTGGGACTTCATCGACAAGAAGAACTACCAGTACACCTCCACCCCCTGCCTCACGCTGATGTACGGCCTCGACCGCCAGCTGGAGCACATCGTGAACGAGGAAGGCATCGAAGCCCGCTTCGCCCGCCACGAGGAGATGGCCAAGTGGACCCGCGCCTGGGCCGACGAGCACTTCGCTGTGTACCCGAACCGCAACCACCTCTCCAAGACCCTCACGGTCATCGACAGCCACATCAAGGCCACGGGCGAGATGATGGATATCAAGGCCCTCAACGCCTTCCTTGCCGAGCGCAACATGACCGTCGGCAACGGCTATGGCGACCTGAAGGACAAGACCTTCCGCATCGCGCACATGGGCGAGCTCACCATCCCCGACCTGCAGGAGGTGACCGCCGCCATCGAAGAGTTCATCCGCAAGTGAGATGTACAACGTACAAAGTACAATGTACAAATCCTTTCAGTGAGCAACCGCTTTTTTCAACCGCAAGGTGCTCTTGCACCTTGCGGTTTTTCAGCTTATTTTTAATGTTATTTAACATGAAACCTCAATTTACTCTCCCTTATCAGGTGATGTACTACGACACCGACTGCGGCGGCGTGGTGCATAATCTGGCCTACCTCCGCTGGGTGGAGGAAGCACGCACCAAGATGGGCACCGCACTGGACATTCCCTTTGCAGAGATGGCGAAGGAAGGCAAGCACCTCGTCCTTGTCCGCCACGAGGTCGATTATCACTCCCCCGCCTTCATGGGGGAGACGATGCATGTCAACTGCCTGCTGGAGCGCGTGGAAGGCGCGAGCATGTTCTTCCGCTTCGAAATCCGCCGCCCCGAGACCGACAAGCTCTGCGTGACCGTCCGCCAGCGCCTCGCCCTCGTGCAGATGCCCAAGGGTCGCCCCCTGCGCATCCCCGCCGACTGGGCCGCCAAGGTGGCGGAATGAATGGACAAAGCACGAAAAGAGAGCGCGACTGTTGCCGCAGCATAACGAAAAGCCCGCCTGACATGCTGTCAGACGGGCTTTTTCGGCCATGTACAAAGCAGCCCCGAGGAGGAGCCACGGCGTGCGATATAAAAAGGACCTCCGCTCGATGAAGAGCGGAGGCCGAAGAATAGAGCCGTAGCTCACCACATTAGTGGCGACGACAAAGCCGCCGACGGCCCCCGGAGGGGCACCTGCGCAGCAGGTGGTAAGGCGGATTGGACAAACACGCAGTGTTTGCCCGAAGGGTAAAAGCCCCGTGGGGCGGGGCTTTTATCAACGTGGGGCGCAGCCCCGAGGCGGAGGAGCCACGGCCGGCGATATAAAAAATGACCTCCGCCCAATGAAGAGCGGAGGCCGAAGAGTAGAGCCGTAGCTCACCACATCAGTGGCGACGACAAAGCCGCCGACGGCCCCGCGTAGTGGGCGAGCGAAGCGAGGTAAGGCGGATTAGCCAACTGCGCAGCAGTTGCCCGAAGGGCAAAAGCCCCGTGGGGCGGGGCTTTTGGCAAGACCGCCGACGGCCCCGATAGGGCGCACCGCGGAGCGGGGCGGTAAGGCGGGCTGGACAATGCCGCAGGCATTGCCCCGAAGGGGCGAGGTGCCGTGAGGCGGCACCGAGTCAACGTGGGGCGAAGCCCCGAGGAGGAGGAGCCACGGCATGCGATATAAAAATGACCTCCGCTCGATGAAGAGCGGAGGCCGAAGAATAGAGCCGTAGCTCACCACATTAGTGGCGACGACGAGCAGCCAGCCCGGCGAGAGCCAGCAGAGAAAGCGTCGCGGTAGCAGGCTCGGGAGCCAGCGTCATGGTCATGATCGGGCCGTACTTACTATCCTTACCGCCGCCGTTTTGAATGAGGAAACCGCAGTATTTATCGTTTGAATCCGTATTATCAATCTTTATCGCCTTCATGGAAAGCGCCGTCGCGTTGCTCGGATCGAAGGTTGTTCCCACAATCGTGGACTCCGTAACAAAGTAGATGGAATAGGTCGTGTCCGTGGACAGCGTAATACCCTTACCGAACGTAATCGTCGTTTCCGTGTCAGCAACCTTGGAGAAAGAATCGGACACGCCTAACACGTTGTAGGGCTTCGGGTCTTGCCAGTGATCGCGGTCCGTGATGACTGCTTTCAGGGCGGAGCCTGCGGAATCGCTATTGGCAGCCAAGGTGATGCTCTTCAGTGTCAGCTCGGCAGGAAGAGGGGTCACATTCTGCCCCTGATAGGCCAAGTCCATACGGACACTGTCACCCAGATAGAACTGGAAGCCGTACTTGTCATTACTGTAATCCAGAGTTTGTTCGGGCGTAATGGTGGTAATCGTTGTCAGTGACCAATCGTCCGCAGCCGTTGCAACAGCCATGGACGCACAGGTCAGAGCAATCAGAGTTTTGTTCATGGTATATTTTGTTTGTATATGGTTGATAGTGTGCAAGAGCGGGCGAGAATCCTATGCACGTGATATAGCATTGCGCACACTCTGCGGGGGTGAGTATACAGCATTTGAAATGCTGTAGGCATCATGAATGCTTGTAAGATATTGATAATGTAAATTATGAGACACCGGCAAGAGTGGCGCCATTAGTGGAATCAAGACTCTTCTGAAGCGCTCCTGAGCTCTATGCTGCGGCGTCGTTTCTGCGATGACAGGGAGCATGCTCAATTCATGTTTTGTTTTTCTCTTCGCTCCAACTTGCATATTTTTCAATATTTTCTGCATATTTGTCTTGCTACAGCATTTCAAATGCTGTAGTCCTGCTTCCCTTCCTGCCGATGCCTACAGCATTTCAAATGCTGTATACTCACCCCCGCAGAGTGTGCGCAATGCTATATCACGTGCATAGGATTCTCGCCCGCTCTTGCACACTATCAACCATATACAAACAAAATATACCATGAACAAAACTCTGATTGCTCTGACCTGTGCGTCCATGGCTGTTGCAACGGCTGCGGACGATTGGTCACTGACAACGATTACCACCATTACGCCCGAACAAACTCTGGATTACAGTAATGACAAGTACGGCTTCCAGTTCTATCTGGGTGACAGTGTCCGTATGGACTTGGCCTATCAGGGGCAGAATGTGACCCCTCTTCCTGCCGAGCTGACACTGAAGAGCATCACCTTGGCTGCCAATAGCGATTCCGCAGGCTCCGCCCTGAAAGCAGTCATCACGGACCGCGATCACTGGCAAGACCCGAAGCCCTACAACGTGTTAGGCGTGTCCGATTCTTTCTCCAAGGTTGCTGACACGGAAACGACGATTACGTTCGGTAAGGGTATTACGCTGTCCACGGACACGACCTATTCCATCTACTTTGTTACGGAGTCCACGATTGTGGGAACAACCTTCGATCCGAGCAACGCGACGGCGCTTTCCATGAAGGCGATAAAGATTGATAATACGGATTCAAACGATAAATACTGCGGTTTCCTCATTCAAAACGGCGGCGGTAAGGATAGTAAGTACGGCCCGATCATGACCATGACGCTGGCTCCCGAGCCTGCTACCGCGACGCTTTCTCTGCTGGCTCTCGCCGGGCTGGCTGCTCGTCGTCGCCACTAATGTGGTGAGCTACGGCTCTATTCTTCGGCCTCCGCTCTTCATCGAGCGGAGGTCATTTTTATATCGCATGCCGTGGCTCCTCCTCCTCGGGGCTTCGCCCCACGTTGACTCGGTGCCGCCTCACGGCACCTCGCCCCTTCGGGGCAATGCCTGCGGCATTGTCCAGCCCGCCTTACCGCCCCGCTCCGCGGTGCGCCCTATCGGGGCCGTCGGCGGTCTTGCCAAAAGCCCCGCCCCACGGGGCTTTTGCCCTTCGGGCAACTGCTGCGCAGTTGGCTAATCCGCCTTACCTCGCTTCGCTCGCCCACTACGCGGGGCCGTCGGCGGCTTTGTCGTCGCCACTGATGTGGTGAGCTACGGCTCTACTCTTCGGCCTCCGCTCTTCATTGGGCGGAGGTCATTTTTTATATCGCCGGCCGTGGCTCCTCCGCCTCGGGGCTGCGCCCCACGTTGATAAAAGCCCCGCCCCACGGGGCTTTTACCCTTCGGGCAAACACTGCGTGTTTGTCCAATCCGCCTTACCACCTGCTGCGCAGGTGCCCCTCCGGGGGCCGTCGGCGGCTTTGTCGTCGCCACTAATGTGGTGAGCTACGGCTCTATTCTTCGGCCTCCGCTCTTCATCGAGCGGAGGTCCTTTTTATATCGCACGCCGTGGCTCCTCCTCGGGGCTGCTTTGTACATGGCCGAAAAAGCCCGTCTGACAGCATGTCAGGCGGGCTTTTCGTTATGCTGCGGCAACAGTCGCGCTCTCTTTTCGTGCTTTGTCCATTCATTCCGCCACCTTGGCGGCCCAGTCGGCGGGGATGCGCAGGGGGCGACCCTTGGGCATCTGCACGAGGGCGAGGCGCTGGCGGACGGTCACGCAGAGCTTGTCGGTCTCGGGGCGGCGGATTTCGAAGCGGAAGAACATGCTCGCGCCTTCCACGCGCTCCAGCAGGCAGTTGACATGCATCGTCTCCCCCATGAAGGCGGGGGAGTGATAATCGACCTCGTGGCGGACAAGGACGAGGTGCTTGCCTTCCTTCGCCATCTCTGCAAAGGGAATGTCCAGTGCGGTGCCCATCTTGGTGCGTGCTTCCTCCACCCAGCGGAGGTAGGCCAGATTATGCACCACGCCGCCGCAGTCGGTGTCGTAGTACATCACCTGATAAGGGAGAGTAAATTGAGGTTTCATGTTAAATAACATTAAAAATAAGCTGAAAAACCGCAAGGTGCAAGAGCACCTTGCGGTTGAAAAAAGCGGTTGCTCACTGAAAGGATTTGTACATTGTACTTTGTACGTTGTACATCTCACTTGCGGATGAACTCTTCGATGGCGGCGGTCACCTCCTGCAGGTCGGGGATGGTGAGCTCGCCCATGTGCGCGATGCGGAAGGTCTTGTCCTTCAGGTCGCCATAG
Organism: uncultured Verrucomicrobiales bacterium; assembly: GCA_937893015.1. Taxonomy (GTDB): domain Bacteria; phylum Verrucomicrobiota; class Verrucomicrobiia; order Verrucomicrobiales; family Akkermansiaceae; genus Akkermansia. Next base: position 13,403 of record CALBJX010000031.1, read on the forward strand.
CCGTTGCCGACGGTCATGTTGCGCTCGGCAAGGAAGGCGTTGAGGGCCTTGATATCCATCATCTCGCCCGTGGCCTTGATGTGGCTGTCGATGACCGTGAGGGTCTTGGAGAGGTGGTTGCGGTTCGGGTACACAGCGAAGTGCTCGTCGGCCCAGGCGCGGGTCCACTTGGCCATCTCCTCGTGGCGGGCGAAGCGGGCTTCGATGCCTTCCTCGTTCACGATGTGCTCCAGCTGGCGGTCGAGGCCGTACATCAGCGTGAGGCAGGGGGTGGAGGTGTACTGGTAGTTCTTCTTGTCGATGAAGTCCCAGAGGTTGCGGAGGTCGAAGTAGAGACCGCGGTTCTCCACCTGGGCGGTGCGCTCGTAGGCCTTCTTGCTGACGGCGGCGATGGCCATGCCGGGGGGCAAGGCAAGGGCTTTCTGGGTGGAGGTGATGAGCACGTCGATGCCGAGCTTGTCCGTCTCAATCTTGGAGCCCGCGGCGGAGGACACGGCGTCCACGCACCACACGACATCGGGGTACTTCTTCATGACCTCGGCGATTTCCTCCACGGGGTTCTGGATACCGGCGGAGGTTTCGTTGTGGGTCACGGTCACGAGGTCGTACTTGCCCGTGGAGAGGGCTTCATCCACCATCTCGGGGGTGGTGGGCTGGCCCATCACGCTGGAGAACTTGTCGGCGGGCACGCCGTTGGTCTTGGCCATCTTGAACCACTTGTCACCGAAGGCACCCACGGAGAACACGGCGGCGCGCTTGGCGGTGCAGGAGCGGATGGCACCTTCCATGAGACCGGAGCCGGAGGAGGTGGAGAGCAGGATGCGGTTGTCCGTGAAGAGCACCTTCTGCAGATTGTCGGAGATGCGCTTCTGCAGCTCGGAGGCCGCCTTGGAGCGGTGGGAAATCATCGGGCGGCTGAGTTCCTTGAGAACGTCCTCCGACACGATGGTCGGACCGGGGATAAACAGTTTGATGGCCATGGTGAAATAATAAAGATTGTTTCAAGAGGAAGTATACCACCCTGTGCGCGGGAAGCGAGCAAAAAGTGAAGCGGTGACAGAATGGAAAGGCGATGAGCGACGAATTGTGGATTTATCGAGCTAATGTGTGACAAGAAATATGTGATTGGGGTTCGCGCGGCTGTCGCCTCAAGAAGGGAAAAACCTGTTTGACGCTTGCGTCAGACAGGTTTCCTTATATCGCGCCATGAGGTGCGCGTATTCTCTCCATCACAAGTCTTCAATACCGCTCCGCCGCGAGCTTTTTGAGCTTCTTGGTGAGCATGAGACGGGCGGCACTGGAGACGCGGTCCACGAAGAGGTGGCCGTCGAGGTGGTCGCATTCGTGTTGCAGACAGCGGGCGAGCAGACCGCCGCAGTCAATCTCCAGCACGCTGCCGTCCAGCATCGTGAGCTTGGCTTTCACGCGCTCGGGGCGGGCCACATTGGAGCGGATGTTGCGCACGCTCAGGCAGCCCTCGGTAAAGAGGTAGCTCTTGCCGTAGGGTTCAATCTCGGGGTTGATGAAGACGAGCGGCATGAGGGATTTCACCGTGCGCTCCTCGCCGTTGACGGTGCAGAGCTCCGCGCCTTCGGCATCGTTTTCCTCCTGCTCCTCCTCGTCCTCGGCGGGCGGGCAAACATCGATGACGACCATGCGGATGGCCTTGTTGATTTGCGGCGCGGCAAGCCCGATGCCGTGCGTGGCGTACATCGTCTCCAGCATGTCCTTGGCGAGCTCGTCCAGCCCCGTCGTATCCGTCACGGGGGCGCAGACCTCGCGTAGGATCTTGTCGCCGTATTGGGTAACGTCCAGAATCATGGTGAGATTATTCGGCGGGAGTTTCCTCCGCAGGAGCAGCGGGAGCTTCGGCGGGTGCGGCGGGCTCAGCAGGAGCCTCGGCGGCGGGCGCAGGGGCGGGCGTCACCTTCTTCGCGGGCTTCTTGGCGGGGGCCTTTTTGCCGTTGTTGCCCTTGCCGTGCTTGGGGGCGGGGGCCTTGGGGGCCTCGGGGGCCTGTTCGCCCTTGGGGAACCACACGGCGTTGTCGCCCGTCACCACGATGTAGCCCTGTTCCAGCAGCCAAATCATGTCGGAGACATAGGGTGCGTAGGCATCGGCGGCGGCCTTCTTCGTCTCCTCATCCGTGCCCGCGGGCACGCCGGAGAGTTCCGCGAACATCACGTCGCAGGTCTTGCCGCTGTTCTCCTTGCTCCAGTTGATGATAGCCGTCATGCGGTCGGCCAGCACGGTGTCCTCCGCAATCGCGCGGATGCGGCTGGGGCCCGTGTAGTGGTTGCCGTGCCACTTGAAGATGGGCAGGTGGTGGCGCGCCATGCCGTGGCAGAGATTCGGGATGAGCATCTGCGGGAAGCGGCGCATCTTGTCGGAGAGCAGGGCGATGTGCGCGGCGAGGCCGGGCGTGAGCAGCTCGCGGCCCACGGCACCATTGATGAAAACCTTGTCCGTCGTCTCATAGGCCTCGGCAAAGTGGTGCTCCGCAAAGTCGGCCTCCACGGCGCGGAGGTCGGCCAGCTGCGTGTCTGCAGCGCCCTCGCGGACAGGCTTCCACACGGTCTTGTGCGTGGCGCTCTCCATCCATGCGGCGACGGCTTCCTCGCTCTTGTCCACGGAGACGCGGTTTTTGAAGGCGTCCAGCGGCATGGAGGAGTACTTGCTGCGGTAAAGGTTCATGAGCGCGGCCTGATAGCCGTGCCAGTTGACGGGGCCGATGACTTCCTTGCCCAGCGAGCACACGGCCACGCCGGAGAAAGTGCCCTTGGGGGCCTCGACCTCCACCTGTTCGGTGGTGTAGAATTCGCTGAACCAAGGAGCCTTGGGCAGGTAGGCGAGGGCTTCTGACCGGGTGAGCCAGCAGGCGCCGTCGCCCTTGGTGGAGTGGATGAGGTCGCAGCCTTTCTCCATCTTCATGAAGACGAGGTCGTAGCGGTTCTTAGCGGCCATCACGACGCGGGCGAGGTCCATGAGCGGCAGGGTGCGCTTCTGCTCCTGAATCTTGGTGGCAAAGACCTCGAGAATGGAATTGGCGGGGCGGAGCTCCACACGGAAACCTTCGGCGGGCTGGGGAAGCTCGCGGCGGGGGGCGTCGTGGCGCTCACCGCGCTCGGGGCGCTGCCCCCGGGGGGCGCGGCGGTCATCGCTGCGGCGGTCGTTGCGGAAACCGCGCTGCTCCTTGTCCTGACGGAAATCGCGGCGCGGGCCGCGGCGCTCACCCTCCTCACGGCGGGGGCGGCGGTCGGGGTGCTCCGTGCGCTGTTCACGGGGAAGACGAGTGTATTCCGCGGAGGCGGAGCCGCCGCGTGCCCAAGCGGGCCCGAATTGGAAATCAGTCAACTCTGAGAGGTTGAGAGGAGTGTGGTCGTCTGTCATGGTATCAAGACAAGGTTATCTACCGCCAAGATACCCCCAAACCCGCGCCATGGCAAGCACCATTTGCGTGCGCGTGTAAAAAGAATTCCCCTCCTCGTTGACATACGGCCTCGCTCGGGCTACACTTCAGGGCGCACCCATGTACCTTCTTTTCGACTGCAACAATTTCTTTGCCTCCTGTGAGCAGGTGTTCCGCCCCGATTGGCGGAACCGCCCGCTGGTGGTGCTGTCGAACAACGACGGGTGTGTGGTATCCCGCAGCAGGGAAGCCAAGGCGGCGGGCATTGCCATGGGCGAGCCGTATTTCAAGTGCCGCGAGCGGTTGGAGCGCATCGGCGGCATCGTGTGCTCGGGCAATTTTGCGCTCTACAACGACCTCTCCGAGCGCGTGATGCGCATCTTGGAGGACGCCCTGCCCGAGACGCAGCAGTACAGCATCGACGAGGCCTTCGGTGTGGTGGACGATGCGCGGGACTGGGTGCCCTTCTGCCGCACGCTGCGCCGCCGCATTGCCCGCTGGACGGGAATCACCGTGAGCGTGGGTATCGCCCCCACCCGCACGCTGGCCAAGCTGGCAAACGAGCGTGCGAAAAAGGACACACGCTTTGCGGGCGTGCTGGCCTTTGCCACCCCCGAAACCGCACTTCCTTTTTTGGAGGATACGCCGCTGGAGGATGTCTGGGGCATCGGGCGTAGGCTGGCTCCGCGCCTGCGGGGCATGGGCTTCCGCACGGCGGCGGATGTAGCGCATGCTGATTTGGAACGTCTGCGGCGCTCTTTCGGCGTGCACGGCGAGCGTCTGGCACTGGAGCTGCGCGGTCTGCCCTGCGTGGATGAAGAGGAGGGCGAAACCGAGCGCACGCAAGTGATGGTTTCCCGCACGATGAAGGAGGGAATCCGCGATATCGCCACCCTGCGGGATGCGCTCTGCCGCTTTACGGAAAAAGCGGGACGCATTCTCCGCAGCGAGGGGCTGATGGCGAGCGAAGTCTACGTCGTGCTCCGAACCTCGCGCTATGAGCAGGGCGATCGTTTGACCTGCGACAGTGCAGGCTCCGCCTTGCCCCACCCCACGGATGACACGCGTCTCTTCCTGCGCACCGCAGCAGAGCTGTTGGAACGGCTCTTCCGCGAGGGGTTCGACTACCGCAAACTCGGCGTGCTGCTCATGGGGCTGCAACGTGCGGACAGCATACAACCCACCTTCGAGCATCCCGAGGTGGCGACCTCCCCGCTCATGCACGTGCTCGACCGACTGCAGGCCGCCGGGCACCGCATCCACTTCGCATCCTCCACGGACAGGCCTCTCTGGCAGCATGCCCACGCCGGCCCTGCATATACGACGCGTTGGGAGGATATCCCGGAAGCGCACTGACCCCGGCCGGGTCCTCGCCCGCGGCACCTCATTCAGCTTCTGCCTGAGCGGCTTCCAGCTCTTCGTTCACCTTGTCTTCGGCTTCCTTCAGAAGCTGATCGGAATACTTGCGGAGCATGGAGATGTACTGAGCGGGAGCCATGCCGGGGACATAGGAGAAGCCGGCCTTCGGGTTCATGCGCTTCTTGTCGGGCGTGAGGATGACGCCCATGGGCTTGCCCGCGGCGCAATCATACTGCGGCAGGGGGGTGGAGGAGCGGAAGCCGATGAAGAGTCCCTTAGCCTCGTTCAGCTCCTTGGTGTTGAGCACCTCCTTGTCCAGCTTCACGCAGATGGCGCAGGAGGCGGGATCCGTGTAGAGCACCCAGACGGGCAGATTGTACTTCTCAGCCTCCTTGAATGCCTTTTTCTCGTTGGTTTCCCACTTCACCTTCTTCTCCGCGCGCAGCTTGGTCTGCTTTTCGAGCTTTTTGGCGGCAGCCTCCGCCTTCTTCAGGCGGGCACTCGCCTTGGCATCGCCCTTTTTGTCGCCCTTCTTCTTTTTCTTGGGGGCCGGCGTCGTGTCTGCCGGTTCATTTTCCGCGACAAGATCCGTTTCTTCATCCTGAGCGGTGAGAGGAAGCGGGCTCAAAAGCCCGAGAACAAGCAGCAACGCAAAGAGTTTCGTCTTCATGGCGGCATGATGCCCTCTTTCCGCCCCACTGTCAATAACATTCGTATCCGTAATCGCTTTCTGCGGACAAATTTCCCTGCGGAAATAGAACGCACTTTGCGCTTGCCGAAAGAGCAATTTCCGAGTAGAATGCCGCGACATCGTATGGAGTACTACCCGGAGACAGAGACGGCGCAGGAACAGCCGCGCCCACCGCGTCCGAGCTGGATCACCCGCCTGTGGGGATTCGGCTTGGTGCTGGTTTCCGTCGTACTGCTCGGTGCGCTGATTTCCTATCGTGCGGAGGAGGTGAGCTGGGCCTTCCTGCATCCCACCGCCAGCCCCGCACAGGCTTGCACAAACGCGCTCGGCATCGTGGGTCTCTACCTCGCGGGTCTGCTGTACTGGCTGCTCGGGGCAGGTGCGCTCTACACCTGTTTGCTGCTCATTCTCATGGGCTTCGGCATGCTGATGCACCCCGATGAGCGCCGACTCGGGCAAGGCATTGCCCTCGCATGCCTCACGATGTGCGCCTGTGCCGCGCTCTCCGTGCAACCCTATGCCCTGCACGGCTGGGCCATGGGGCACGGGCTGAACACCCTCGGCGGCAATCTCGGCTATCTGGACGGCACCTGCGTGCTGGAACCCCTCTTCGGCACGCAGGCCACCCTCTGCCTGCTGCTGGCAGCCCACTGGTTCGGTCTGCTGTACTTCACCCGCCTCACCCTGCACGGCTTCTGCGTCGGCGTGAAGGCAGACACCCTGCGTTTCCTTGCCTGGCGCAAGGAGTGCGCCGCACGCCGTGCCGAACGCCGCGAGCAGCAGCGGCAGGAATGGCTGAGGCACGCGGAAGAACAGCGCCGCGCCGCCGAAGCCCAACAGGCCGCCCAGGCCGCCGGCGTGTACGGCGCCGGTAATGCGCCGGATTCCCCCGCCCCTGCGCCGCTGCCACCGCGCACCAAGTCCGGCCTCTTCGGGCGGCTGATGCACCGCGAACCCGCCCCCGAACCGGCACCTCTGCACCCCGCGCCGCAGCCGGACAAGATGGACAATCTCTTCCCCGAGGATATCGCCCTGCCCCGCTCGCTGGAGGAAAATATGACGGAGGCCCGCCGCATGGACGCGGCACGTGTGCCGACCCTGACCCCCGGCGACGCCCGCCGCCGCGTCGGCAGCATCCCCACCCGCGCACCGCGCAGCCCGCGCGGCAATCTGCTGGACCTCATGAACGGCGTGGAGGAAGCCATCACCCTGAGCACAGCCCCCGGTGCGCCGGAGCGCCCCGCCATGCTGGTGCCCGATGACGAACCCGCCCCCCGCAGCCGCGAGGAAATCCTGGCCGAGCGAGCCCGCATCCAAGCAGAGCGCACAGCCGCGGCCCGCGCCGCCTCCGCTGCCCGCGCCGCACGACAGGCCGAACAACCTGAGCCGGAGCCGGCACCGCGCACTGCCCCCCGCGCGGCAACGCCCGCCCCCGCACCCGCCCAGCCGAACCGCATCCGCAGCGCGGCCCCCGCCCCCCTGCCCTCCCGCGATGACCGCCCGCAGAAGAGCGATTACCCCCTGCCCCCCTATGAGCTGCTGAAATACGAGCCCGCCACTGCCGAGATGGACGAGCAGAGCCGCATCGAAATGGCGGACACGCAGCAGCGCATCATCGACACGCTGGACACCTTCCGCATCGCCGTCACTGCGGGCGACATCACACGCGGGCCCTCCGTCACGCGCTACGAGTTCTACCCGCCCCGCGGCCTGCGCGTCAACAAGATTGAAAGCCTCGGCAAGGACCTCATGCTGGCCACCAAGACACGCGCCATCAACATCCTCGCCCCCATCCCCGGCAAGGACACGGTCGGCATCGAGCTGGAGAACAGCGTCAAATCCCCCGTCTACCTGCGCGAGCTGCTGCAGTCCGACAATTTCAAGAATCCCAAACTCGCCATCCCCGTGGCCCTCGGCAAGGATGTGTACGGCAACGCCATCATCGGCGACCTCGCCGCCATGCCCCACACCCTCGTAGCCGGCACCACGGGTTCGGGTAAATCCGTCTGCATCAACAGCATGATTCTGTCGATGCTCTACAAATTCCGCCCGGAGGAGCTGCGGCTCATCCTCGTGGACCCCAAGGTGGTGGAAATGCAGCCCTACCGCAAGCTGCCGCATCTCGCCTGCCCCGTCGTCACGGTGCCCAACCGCGTCATCGGAGCGCTGCGCTGGGCCGTCAACGAAATGGAGCGCCGCTACCGCATGTTCAGTATGGTGGGTGTGCGCACCTTCAAGGACTACAACGCCCGCAACCCGTTGGACGACCCGCGCCCCGAGCCCCCGCCCGCGCACGAAGAGCTCTACACCGACGACCGCATGGCCTCCTCCATCATCCGCGATATCGAGGACTCCAACGACGGCCGCGACATCCCCGATGACGACGACATGGAGCAGGGCGAGCTCGACCTCGACCGCCCCGATGAGCTCCCCGAGAAGATTCCCTACATCGTCATCATCATCGACGAGCTTGCCGACCTCATGCAGGTGGTGAAGGAAGACCTGGAAAACTACATTGCCCGCCTCACCCAGAAGGCGCGCGCCGCGGGCATCCACCTCGTCGCCGCCACGCAGACGCCGCGCTCCAACGTGGTCACGGGTCTCATCAAGGCCAACATCCCGAGCCGCATCGCCTTCCGCGTGGCCAGCCCGCTGGACAGCCGCATCATCCTCGACACCACGGGTGCGGAAAACCTGCTCGGCAAGGGCGACAGCCTCTTCGTGCCGCCCGATGGTCTCTCCAAAATGACGCGTGTGCAGGGTGCCTTCGTCTCCGATGCCGAGATTCAGCAAATCATCGACTTCTGCGCCAAGCACGCCGAACAGCACTTTGAGCAAGGCGTGACCGCCGAAATGAACAACAGCGACGACTCCGTGCGCACGGACAACGAACGCATTGCCCCCAAGGCCATGTCGGGCGACGATGCCGAGCTCTACGAGCGCTGCGTCAACCTCGTCATCACCGAGCGCAAGGCCAGCACCTCCCTGCTCCAGCGCCGCTTCTCCATCGGCTACGGCAAGGCCGCCAAAATTATGGACCAGATGGAAGAGAACGGCATCATCGGCCCCTCCCAAGGCGCCTCCCGTCCTCGCGAGATTCTGGTGGACGAAGCGTGATAGGAATAACAAGTCATAGCCGGCTCGTGGAGCGTTTCGGCAAATGAGGATTTGTAGGGATGTACGATTTACGATGTACGAAGTCAAATTGAGGCGCGGCTGCGCCGCGCGAGGAAGAAGGACCAAGGACGCAATGCGTGTATGAAAAGTCAGCCATTGATGAACGCTTTGCGTCCTTGGTCCTTGCCCT
>CALBJX010000032.1 GCA_937893015.1 uncultured Verrucomicrobiales bacterium
CTACAGCATTACGAATGCTGTATACTCGCCGCGCAGGCGTTGACTGCTTGGTATCGCGCGAACCACTGAGGCGTCTGCGCAACAAACATTAAATCAATAGATTACGATTATGAAAAAGACAATTGCAATGCTGATGATTCTGGCCGGTATGGCCAGCGCAGCTGAATATGTCCTGACATTGGATGCCCAGACTGCCACCGGTAACTTTGACACGACTGCGACGGCCGGGTACATCACAGCCGTCTTGGATCTCGATACCTTTAAGACACTGGTTACGACGCAGACTTCCGATTGCTTGATGACATTCACGCTCAACGGGGTGACGGATAAATCTGGTAATCCCATTGTTAATGTCGGCGCCGGCACCCAGGATAACACGATTAAGGGCACTCATAATGCCGTGGGTTCGACAGTCACTGCCTTTTACACTCCCAAGCCCGACAGTTTGAGCGACTTGTCAACGAAGTTGGATTTCGACGACATTGCCTCCGTCGGTCTTACGTTTGCGTACAATAAAACAGACGGCAGCAAGATTATTCTCACCACTCTTGCTAATGATGGTACGTACACGGATTATGTGAGTCCGGTCAGCGGTTTGAAGTGGAGCTCCAGTAACATTTCCGGCGCTAACATCGATGCCCACTACATCGACTTCGCTAAGGTGTATACCGGTACTTACACTGAAGAAGAGTTGATTAACACTGCTCACAGCTTGGTGACCCCCGAGCCCGCGACCGCCACGCTTTCCCTGCTGGCTCTCGCCGGTCTGGCTGCGCGTCGTCGTCGCCACTAAACATTTAGGCTACGGCTTAACACTTCGGCCTCCGCTCTTCCATGAGCGGGGGCCGTTATCTTTTACACAGGTGCTTGAGCCAAGAATTCCGCCGCGGATACAAGGCGGATGACACCCTCTGCGGTGCTGATGGTCTCAGGGGCACTGTTCGTCACGACGAGGCCCTCTTGCAACCCGCTTTCCGCCATGGCTGCTTGCAATGCTCGCATCTCACGTTTGCGGGTGTCGGCAGCGCTCATATCGGCGCAGACCTGCACCAACAGCTTTTCCCCTTCCGGGAAGACGGCGATAAAATCCACCTCCAGAGCGTTCTTTGTCTTGTAGTAGTATACCTGTGGTGTGTAGCGTCGCAGGTGCACAAACACCATGTTTTCCAGCATTTGCCCGCGGTTTTTCAGCACACCATTGGAGAGAGTGTTGGCCATGGCGTGATCCACGCAGTAGACCTTGCGGAGCTCGCGGGCCTGCCGCGCCACGGAGGCGGAATATACGGGGATGGTGAAGAGAAAGTACGCATCCTCCAGCCATTGCAGGTATTCGGCGACCATGTTGCGGTTGATGGCAAAGCCGAGAGCTTTCAGTTCCTCGCCCACCTTGCGGAAGGAAAAGAGCGTGCCGATGCCGTTGACCATGCGGTTTACCAGATGACGCAGGGCCAGAGGCTGGGTGACCTTGTAGCGCTCGATGACGTCGCGCAGCATCAGGGCGTTGAGATATTCGCGATGCAGAAGCTTGCGTGATTCTTCGGGCAAATCGTAGACCGCGGGAAAGCCGCCTTCGGCGCAGTATTTGTCCCACGCCTTGAGCACCTTCATGCGGTGTGTGGTGCCGCGACCCGTGCGGGAAACGCCGCAGCGAACCAGAAACTCCCCGAAGGAAAAGGGGAAGAGTTCGGTTGAGAGCGTGCGCCCGCGAAGCTCTGTGCCGACCTCGTGTGCCAACAGGTGCGCCGAGGACCCCGTGATGAAGATGCGGCAATTCTCTTCCCTTCGCAGACGCTCGACAAAGAGCTCCCAATGAGGGAACTGCTGAATTTCATCGAAGAAGAAATACACTGTTTCCTTGCCTCGTTTTTCGGGAAATTGGCCGTAGTAGGCACTGAAAAATGCATCCCATCCGCCTGATTGCAGACCGAGCAGGCGGTCATCGGAGAAGTTGATGCAGACGATATTGTCGCGAGAAACGCCATCTTGCAACAAGCGAAGAATCACACTCTCCATCAGCGTGGATTTACCGCAACGGCGCACGCCGATGCAGATGCTCACCACATCGGGAATCGAGAGAATATCCTTATCACGGGGACATTTCGGAGAAAAATCCCGCGACAAGCCGTCTTCCGTTACCTCGCGTACATGCTGTAAGAACTCGGCGTCCATGAGTTTTTTTTATCATCTTTTGGATGATTTGCAAGCCAAAAATGCCAATATGTGGCACAAAAATATGCCACACGCCTAATTTTGTGGACGAAATATATGCCGATACGTGCCGTTTTACTACACTACAAGGGGCGAAACAGTGAGATGAGTCTGCAAGCGAACTTTCTGCCATGCGGCAGTATGGGGAGAGGTTTGGGGTATCCGCTTTGTGTGATTGTTATATCTATTTAAAAATAAACGTTTTATATATTTCTTTGAGCCTACAGCATTACGAATGCTGTA
>CALBJX010000033.1 GCA_937893015.1 uncultured Verrucomicrobiales bacterium
TGTCGTCACCAACATGGCCATCAACTGGATGGAGAACCGCGATAAGAACAAGCCCTTTGCGCTTGTCGTGGGCCACAAGGCCCCGCACCGCAACTGGATTATCGCCCCGCGCCACCTCTCCGTCATCCGCGACTATGTGGCCAAGCTCACACCGCCGGACACCTTGGAGGACGACTTCAACGACCGCCCCGAGTTCTTCACCATGAGCCGCCAGACCGTGCTGGACGACATGTGCAACTGGTACGACAACCACCTTGTCCAGTCCGCCATTCCCTTCGATGTGATGAAGGAAATCGTGCCCGTCGGCCACCTGAAGGATTTTATCAAGAAGGGCCTCTTCAAACCCGAGGATATCCCTGCGGACTTCGACATCGAGAAGCACCAGCCCAAATTCGCCCCCAAGACCAACATCGGTTGGTCCACCGACAGTATCGAGGTCGGTCTGCGCGAGCTCTACGACAAGTTCTACACCGAGCGTACCGAGAAGTTCGTCGAGGACTTCCGCGCGGGCAAGATTCAGACCAAGAAGGACATGGCCACCTACCGCTGGCGTTGGTACATGGAGGACTACCTCGGCGTCATCCTCGCCGTGGATGAATCCGTCTCCAACATGCTGGATTACCTCGACAAGCACGGTCTCTCCGAAAACACGCTCGTGATTTACGTGGGCGACCAGGGCTTCTACATGGGTGAGCACGGCCTGTACGACAAGCGCCTCATCTTCGAGGAATCCTTCCGCATGCCCCTCATCATGCGCTGGAAGGGGCACATCACGCCCGGGCTCCGCTCCGATGCCATGGTGCAGGAAATCGACTACGCCCCCACCATTCTGGAGGTCACGGGCACCGACACGCCCGAGAACATGAAGACCTTTGACGGTGTCTCCCTCGCCCCCCTCTTCAAGACGGGTGACCACGAAGCCTTCCGCGACCGCCCGCTCTACTACGCCTTCTACGAGCAGCCCGGCGAACACAATGCCCCGCGCCACGACGGCATCCGCAACGCCCGCTACACCTTCGCCCACATCTGGACGCCCACGCCCGAGGAAAAGAAGAGCGGCAACAGAAAGCCCTCCAACGAGTGGATGCTCATCGACAACGAGAAGGACCCGCAGCAGATGCACAATGTCTCGCAGAACCCCGAGTATGCCGAGGTCATGAAGGAGATGAAGCAGCAGTACGATGCCGCCCGCAAGCAGTACCGCGTGCCCACCGACCTCCCCGGCAACGGGCCCTTCCGCACCATCGCCCCCACATGGGGGAAATGAGAGGTGAGGAACAAATCATTTCATTTGTGCGCCCGGCGGCGCCTGATGGACAAAAATGGTCTGAGCCAATGCTCAGACCATTTTTTGCGGATAGCGAGTCATAAATTCGTACGGACATCCCATCGGGTTAAAAGAGTCAATACCCCTGCGGCGGTCCGGCACATACACCGGCGGCATGTCGATGATTTCTCCCTCCTCGGGCATGATAACGCGCTTCTCCCGGAAGAAGTACTGAAAAAGGTTCATGTACCGGGAGCGGCCGCCGTTTGAGCCTTGATTTTTCACTGATTGTATGCTTCAATAGGCGCGTCGGAACAGGGAATCCCCCTGCTCTGACAGAGTCCTCGGGAGGCGGCGTCGATGCCGCAGGAAATAGAAGGGGAAGCGCGGTGAGAATCCGCCGCTGTGCCGCAACCGTGTTGCACGCCGCAAGGGGTGCTGAGTCGGAATGCCTTGCCTGAACACGGACTCGCTGAACCTTGGCGCGGCGATGCACCGCGCCACAACCCGGCACACACAGACCAATGAAACACACCACACTGACACCCGCCAAGGGTGCCGCCCGCGCCGTGCTTGCCCTTGCGTTGGCAAGCTCCTGCGCTTTCGCCCGACAGACGGAAGCGACCGCCGAAACACCCGCCGAGGACGCCGTCCTCGCGCCCGTCACTGTCTCCGCCCACGGCGGCCTTGCCGTGCCCTATGACCGCACGGGTGTCTCCGTGACCGTGCTCGATACGGACACGCTGCGCGACAAGCAGGGCATCACCACCCTCTCCGATGCGCTCACCACCGTGCCCGGTGTGTATGTGACGCCCGGCGGCGGTCTCGACCAGCGCGGCAATGTCTCCTACACCGTTGTCCGCGGCATGAAGAACGATGCCTACACCCTGCCCGTGATAGACGGCATGCGCTTGGATTCCGCCTCCGGCAGCAACTACGGGCTGGTGACCTCCAACGTGCTGGCCCGCGGCAATATGTTCGACCTCGGTAACATCGAGATGCTGCGCGGCGCGCAGGGTGCCGCCTATGGCGCGGGCTCTGCGGCGGGGGTACTCTTCATGGAGACGCCGGAAGGCAGCAGCGACAAGCCGAACGCGAGACTCTTCAACGAAGGCGGCTCGCATGCGTCCTACACAGGCAATATCACCGCGCAGGGCAAAAAAGATAAACTCTCCTACTTCGTCTCCGCCACCTACGACCACACCAACAACGACCTCCGCACCGCGACAGGCCGCATCCGGGAAAAGCACGCGGGCCGCTATGTCAATTGGTCGGAAGCCGTGCGTCTGGATGACGAGGTGAACGAAGCGACGAAAATCACCCTCACCTACCGCCGCCAGGATGCCGAGTACGGCTACAACATCCCCGGGCAGACCTCGAACTACAGTTTCATGAGCAACCTGCTCACCGCCAAGTTGCTCACCAAGGTGAACGAGCGCTACACCACCTCCCTCATGCTGGGCTACTACGGCAAGGATGACAACCTCTCCTCCGTGAGCACCTGGGGGGCCTACCCCGCCGTCTACAACCTGCGCGACGTGCAGGCCGAGTGGCGCAATGTCTACCAATGGAACGAGCACCACACCACGACGGGCGGGCTCTCGTGGAACCGCAGCATGTACACCTACGACGGCGGTTCTGGCCGCCGCAACGACAGCCGCAGCCTCTCCAACATCTACGGCCTCTTTGCGGAGCACACCTACAGCCCCGCCGAGAACTGGGATACCTCCCTCGCCCTGCGCGTGGATGAGAGCTCGATTTTCGACACGCTGGTGAATGCCCGCCTATCTTCTTCCTACCGTTTCAACAAGGAGCGCACGCGCGTGTTCGGCTCCGCAGGCCGCGGCTACCGCGCGCCGAGTTCCTTCCAGCGCAGCAACAGCAGCTATTACTACGCGCCCTACTGGTGCACCTATGTGGGCAATCCCGACCTGAAAACCGAGACCATCTACTCCGCCGACCTCGGCATCGAACAGGAGATTGCCCCGGACCACACCATCTCCGCCACGCTGTTCTGGTCCCGCATCGAGGACGCGATTCTCAGCGTGCCGGACGCCTTCTACACGACCTATCATTACGAAAACGCGGCAAGCCATGTCACCACGCAGGGCGTGGAGCTGGCGCTGCGCGGCACCTTCGAGCACGCTTGGAACACGGGCTACTCCCTCTCCTGTACCCTCACGGAGCCGAAGAAGGAGAAGCACCAGCTGGCCGACACGGCCCGCGAGGTCTGGGCGGCGGATATCCACACCTCCCCCGTGGAATCCGTCACCACGGGGCTCGGGCTCCAAGTGGTGGGCAGCCGCACGGATTGGGGCTCCCGCAAGCAGGACAGCTATTACACCCTGCGCTGGTACGCCGCCTACGAGGTCAACGAGCACCTGCGCCTGCACACCCGCATTGAAAATCTCACGAATCAGAAGTTCGAGACGGACGGCGAGTTGCTCAATGCCGGCATCAGCATCCACGGGGGCGTGACACTGACGTTCTGACATGTACGAAGTTTAAATTTGTGCGCCTTCCGTCTTCGTCTGCGGCTACGCCGAGACAAGGACGGCGCAGGTATAAGACGAAGGTGGCGGTATGTGGCTTCGACGCTTTTTTCTCCTGATATCCGTTTTGCTCCTTGCGACCGCTTGGTGGGCAACGCGGGGGAGTGAGGCGCCCGCGCGGCAGGGCGACACGCTTTGCCGCGAACCTGCGCCCTACCCGGCTGATTTTCAGGAACGGCTGGGGCGGGTGCCGGGGTTCGCGCTGCGGGTGGGCGCCGAGGCGGCGGGCGAACAGGCGTGGGAGTGCGGCGCGGATGAGCCCGACATCGGGGATGAGAACGCAAAGAAGGGCGGCCGTGTGAGGCTCGCCAATGCAGGGCCCTACCCCGCCCACTTCCTCGCCTTCGGCAGCGTGGCCCCGCAGTTCTTCCACTACAATCTCTATACCGCCGTCGAGATTCCGCTCGTAGCCCGCCACCCGCAGACGGGGCGCGACATTCCCGGCACCGCAGAGGCGTGGGCGGTCGACGGCAACACCATTCTCTTCCGCCTGAACCCCGCGGCCCGCTACAGCAACGGCCGCCCCCTACGCGCGGCGGATTATGTGCTCGGTGCCCTGCTGAGGGCGGAAAGCGGGGATGCGGGCTTCGAGCAGCTGCGGGATGCGGCCGTGGCGCTGGAGGCCTGCGGCGATTCCCTGTTGCGGCTCACCCTGCGGCAAGCCCCGCGCTCGGCGGCGGAGGCCGCCGCCCTGCTGCATGCCGCGGAGCCCGCCTTCTACGCCGAATTCGGCAGCGACTACCGCACACGCTACGCCGACCGCGCCGCGCCGACCACGGGGGCCTACACCCTCGGCGCTACGGAGCGCGGCCGCATGGCGGAGCTGCGGCGCGTGCCGGACTGGTGGGCGCGAGACCTGCGCTATTACCGCCACCGCTTCAATGCCGATGCGGTGGAGCACCACTTCCTCACCGATGAGGCACAGGCATGGGAATTCCTGCTGCGCGGCAGGCTCGATTTGCTGCAAACCCGCAAGGTGAGCGTGTGGCAGCAACGCCGCCCCGAGCTTGAGGCGCAGGGGCTTGTCGCCGCCGCGTTCACGGCGGAATACCCCCTGCCGCCCTACGGCATTGCACTCAACGCCGAGCGGCTGCACAACACAGCTCTGCGCCGCGGGCTGATGCACGCCGCCGACATGGCGCAGGCTATCGCCCTGCTCACCTGCGGCGAGGGCGAACGGCTGACGACCTTCCACAGCGGCTACGGAGCCCTGACACCCCGCGACACCCCCACGGCGGGCTATGACATCTCCGCCGCCCGCGCCGCCTTTGCCGAGGCGGGCTATACCGAGGCGGGCGAGGACGGCATTCTGCGGCGAGCGGATGGCACGCCCCTGCGGCTGCGTTTCACCTACACCCCGAGCGACAAGACAAGCACCCTCGCCGCCGTGCTGGCCGCCTCCGCCCGCCGCTGCGGCGCGGATATCGTGCCCGAGCCCGTGCCGTGGCAGACAGCCGCCAAAATGCAGGAGGAGGGTGACTACGACCTGCTCTTCTGGGTGACAGTCGCCCCGCCTGCGCCCGAGCCCGCCCGCTTCCTGTCGAGCCGCGCCGCGGGCTACGATGCCCCTTTCCGCCTGCGCGATGCACGCATGGACGCCTTGCTGGAGGTCTATGCCGCCGCGCCCCCCGCCGAGCGCACCGCTGCCCTCGCCGCCGTCGACCGCCGCTTGGCAGAGCTCGCCGTGTGGATTCCCGCGTGGAAGGAAAACCGCCTGTACCTCGGGCACGCCCCGCGCCTGCGCTTCCCGCGCGGCTACACGCCGCACCTGCACGAAGCTGCCGAAGAACACCTTTTTTGGATAGAACCCTGATGCAGCGCCGCTTCCGACAGTTCCCGACGCCCTACGACGCATGGTGGCACCACCGCCGCCGTTTGCGCACGGCGCGGCTCTGCGGCTTGCTCACCGCCCTGCTCCTGCCGGGGCTTGCCGTGTTGCTCCACGGCTTCCCGCACCACGCGGTTTGGCTGAGCGAAGGGGACACCACCCGCTTCACCGCCGTTCCCTACGCCGCGCCTGAAAACACCGCCGACCCCGCCCCGACGGCGGTGCCGACACCCCGTCCCGCTCTCCGTGCGCCGCAAGCCCCGCCGCCCGCCGTGCTCGCCCTCTTCACGGCGGACCTCCTGCCCGAGTTCACCGAGGAGCAGCCGCTCGACCTCCCGCAGCAGGAGAACCTCGCCGCCCTCGACCTCGATACACCTTTTGATGATGAAGAGGCGGAGCGCACCCCGCCCCGCGCCGCAGCACCGCCGCCGCAGCACCGCCACGCCGTCGCCTCAGCCGCGCCCGCCGCCGCATCCCCCGCCAAGCACACCCCACCCGCCTACCGGGATGCGCCTAAGCCGCCGTACCCCGCCGCACTCCGTGCCCGCCGCATCGGCGGCAGCGTGGGTGTGCGCATCGCCGTCTCGGCAGAGGGAATGCCCACGGAGGTTACCATCACCGCCCCCAGCGGGTATGCGGAGCTGGACCGCAGCACGCGCCGCTGGATTCTCACCCGCTGGCGTTTCCGCCCCGCCGAGGCGGACGGCAAACCCATCGCCGCCCACGTGCAGACGCGCATTGATTACCTGCCGGACTAAGATACAGCCCCCCCTCCCGGGGCAAGCAACTCGTCAGGCCCTTTTTCTCCATTCCGCGAGGGCACAGCCCGCACCCCTATTCAACAATATGCAACTTGTCATTTTCCCCTAGC
Source organism: uncultured Verrucomicrobiales bacterium (assembly GCA_937893015.1). Classification (GTDB taxonomy): domain Bacteria; phylum Verrucomicrobiota; class Verrucomicrobiia; order Verrucomicrobiales; family Akkermansiaceae; genus Akkermansia. Next base: position 6,519 of record CALBJX010000033.1, read on the forward strand.
CCCGGCGGGAATCGAACCCACATTTGCCCTTTAGGAGAGGGCCGTTCTATCCATTGAACTACGAGGCCACAGAGGGATGACGTATCACGCACCGAAGGCGGTGCGCACACGGGCGAGTTGGTCGGCGGTGAGGGTCGGCTCCAACTCCGTCAGCATGCGGGAAAAATATTCGGCGGGTGTCCAGCCGTGGAGGGGCTGGGGGACAGGCTTCTCGAAGCGCCACGTGGGGATGGGCAGCGCGACATCGAGAATCACCTGCGCGCCCTTGGCGGTGCGGCAGAGAGCCTCCGTCACCGGCTCGGCCAGCGCGGCGTTCTGCGCCAGCACGTTGAGCAGCCATGTGAGGCTCAGGCGGTTGGCCGTGCCGAGCACGCCGCCGAGCAGCACGGCAAGTTTGTCCTGCGCCATGAGCGTCAGCGGCTCCAGCAGGGGCAGCACGCGCATATCCGCCATGCTCAACAGCGCGTTGAGCAGCATGGGATGCCCCGTCTCCTTGATGAGCTTCACCAGCTCCGCCACACCGGCAAGCGGTTCATCCGCGCCGGGCTGCGCCAGCATGGCCAGCTGCAAGGCAGCCTTCAGGGAGATGGCGGGCTCGGGCTCGCGCACGGCGTAGGGCACCAAGGCCTTCCAGCCCTCCCCCTTGCGGGCGGAGATGAAACGGCAGAGCTGCGCCAGCCCCGCCTTGCGGGCGGCGGCGGATGTTTTGGCGGCAAAGATGTCGTAGATAGATAAGTTCTCCGCCTGTTTCTCCTCGTCATTGCTTGCCATGAGCCCGCAGGCCATCATGGCGAGCGGCCATTGGTCCTCGCCGATTTCATGCACGCGCACGGGGTCGTGTGCCATGGCGGCGAGGCGTTCCAGCTCGGAGAGCCCGGCAAAGTGGTCTTGGTAGATGCTCATGGCAGGGGGCGGTCAGCGCACGGGGCTTACTTGAGGAGATCGTCCAGCGAGGGCGCGGGCTCGGTGGTCGCGGGCTCCTCGTCGCCGAAGGGATTGTCCTTCTTCGCGGGGGCATCCAGAGCGGAGGGCGTTTCACCCTCCTCCGACTTGGGAGCCGCCACAGGCTTGGGCGCATCCACATCGAGCAGCAGGAGACGCATCTCCGCCGTCTTGTTCGTCACAAGGGGGCTGGTGGCGCACTTGGTCTGCGCATCCGTATAGGCGGCGCGGGCGGCGTCGATGTCCCCCTTGGCGCGGGCGAGGTCGCCGAGCGTGATGTAGGCGAGGGCGAGGTAGGGGCTCTCTCCCGCTTCCGTCACCTTCTTCCACGCCTCGGCAGCCTTGTCCTCCTTGCCTTCGGCGAGGTGGTGGGCGGCCACGGCGGAGAGGGCGCGAGCCTTGATGAGCGTATCCTCCGTCTTGGCGGCGAGTGCTTCCAGCATGGCGGCGCCGCGCCCGGGGTTCCCACCCTCCAACAGGCGCATACCCGCCATCAGTTTGCCCGTGTCACCCGAGGGGGTGGAGGCGTAATCCCCCAGCAGCGCATCAATCGCGGCGACATCATACTGCGCGGGGGACGCCGCTTCCCCGGGGGCGGCGAGCTTCATGGCGGTCACCACCTCGGCGGCGGCATCCTGCTTCACATCGTTGCGATGGGAGAAGAAGGCAATGATGCAGCCCGATGCAATACCGAGGGCGATGCCGCCCCACAGCAGTTTTTTATAGTGCTTGTTCAGGAAAATTTCGTGCTTGGCGGGCCCGAGTTCAATCTCGCCGATGGCTTTGATTTCCTCGGGGGTCAGGGGCTGGATATCCTCGTCGTTCTTGGTGTTCATATCTTAGGATTTGTAGAGGTCGTTGAGCATGTGCAGGCGGTCGATGCCGACATAGTTGTTGATGCCCAGGTTGCGGTAGATTTCCAAGGTAGCCTTGGATTTGTTAAGGGTGTAGAAGTGGATGCCGTCCACGTCCGCATCCAGCAGTTCAGAGCACTGGTTGCTGGCGTAGTTGATGCCCACGCGCTCGATGCTCTCCTTGTCGCCGCCCGCGCGCAGCAGGGCTTTGAGCAGGCGGGCGGGGAAGTTCGTGCCGGCGGAGAGCTCGGCCATGCGGTTCATGCTCTGAATGCTCGTCACGGGCATGATGCCCGCGATGATGGGGGCATCGATGCCCATCAGGCGGCAGCGGTCGCGGAAGTCGAAGAAGGCGTGATTGTCGAAGAAGAGCTGCGTGCAGATGTAGTCCGCCCCCTCATCCACCTTGGCTTTGAGGAAATCCATCTCGCGGATGCGGTTGCGGGATTCGGGGTGCCCCTCGGGGAAACCCGCCACGCCGATGGTGAGGCGCTGAGCGAGATGTTGGCGCTCCTCCCACGCGCGGATGAAACGCACCAGCTCGGATGCATGGCGGAAGGCATCCTTCGTCGGATCGTAGGCGGCGTTGCGCGGGGCATCGCCGCGCAGCGCCAGCACAGCACGGGCACCCGCCGCCACATAGCCCTCGAGAATGGTCTCCAGCTCGGCTTCGGTATGCCCCACGCAGGTCAGGTGCGGCACCGTCGGGATCCCCTTCTCCTGAATGGAATGCACAACGGAGCGCGTCAGCTCGCGGGAACCGCCGCCCGCGCCGTAGGTCACGCTCACAAAGCTGGGATGAAACTCCTGCAGACGCACCACCGTGGACAGCAACGATTCCACGCCTTCCTGCGTCTTGGGCGGGAAGAACTCGAAGGAGAAGCTCGGCGTGCGGTCGAACAGGACGGAAGTCTTTTTGCTCATGGAGAGAGGGAGAAAGGAGTCAGGGAACGGGAACAAGCTGCGCCTCAATTTCGGGCAGGGCGTTCTGCGTCTTGGGGAAAGCGGGGAGCTGCGTGGGCTGCACGGGCATGCCGGCGGCGGGGGTGCTGCCCTCGGCGGGCATGTCGTCATCACCCTCCCCGGGGATAGGCTCCAGCGCGGGCATTCCGTCGGCCACGGCACCGGAAACGGCTTCGGCAGCACCTTTCACCGCCTCGGCGGCGTTCTGCACGGCCCCCGCTGCCTGTTGCACGGCATCAGCGGTCTGAGGGGCGACCTGCTGCATGAGACCGCCCTGCTCCATCTGGCGGAGCGCATCGCCGAAGCGGTCGGCGGGGGAGATATCCTCGCGCTCGGTCATGAGAGATGACGCGACAATGGTGTCACCGGGCTCGGGCGTAAGCTGCTGCATGGGTGCCCCGCTGCGGGCGGAGATGATGACGGGCTTCACGGCGGCACTCACCTGCCCGCTTTCCTCGTCGCGGCCGTCCACCACGGCCTCACAGACAAGCTGCTTACCGCGGTACACATCAATGGCGAAACCATCGTTGAGGGGCGTGTTGCCCTCAGGCGTAAAAAGAATGGACGTCCACTCCGCATTGTAGGAAGTCACGCGACCGAGCACGGCGGGAGCGGCGGCTTCCTCCGCGGCATCGCGGGCGGCGCGTTCCTCTTCCTTGCGGCGGGCTGCGGCGAGCACGCTGTTCTCCTCCGCCTCATTGATTTCCTGCTGGCGCTTGCGCTCACTCTCCTCCGCCTCACTGCGGGCGGTCTCCACCTCCGGTGCTTCCACCTCGGGCCCCAGCTTCTCCATGCGGGCAAGGTGTTCGGCGTTGCGCTGCTGGTATTCGTTGCTCTTCTGCAAGGTGCGGTACACCTCATACTGCTCCTGACGCGCAGGGATCACCACGGTCACGGCATAGGCCATGAGCGCCACGGTGAGCGTGAAAAGCACGAGGATAGTGACACGAAATCCGTTCATGCGCGCGAGCATAGCAAAATCCCGCCGCCGTAGCAAGTCAAGATTCTGTCACGAGCGGTAGGAATTACGTCCGTATTCAGCAGCAGCCATACCCGATAGAGCCGAGAATCAGGACGAGCAACAGGAACAGCACGGAGGCAATGAACGCGCGGCTGCGCGGAAGGCGCAGCAGATAACGGCTCAGGAAATAGGGAGCCGTCAGCACGCAGAAGAGAGCCGCGAAACAAGCGATAATAGCCGCTGCCTCCTCAAGCACGGCACCCAAACAGGCCGGAAGGGTGACAAGCACGCTCAGAATCAAGGCCGCAGCGAGCATACGACGGAGGCGACAGTAGCCCCGCCCGACAAGCCAAAAGGCGAGGAGGCTTATCAGAAACAGGAGAAAGAAGTTGAGCGCAAGGCTGAAAAGGAAGAACACTATAAAAAGAAGAAAAGAGCGTTTTTTACATCGAAATCATCGCCTGCGGCAACAACAGCAGAAGCCACAGCACCGCTGCCCAGATGGAGCGCGCAGGAGAAAAGCCGAGCAGCTTGTAAGCGATGATGCCTGGGGCGCACAGATAAGCCAGCGACACCAGAGAGAAAACCACATCCGTCACCCCTGTTTCCTTCATCGGCACAGGCATGGTGACCACCAAGAGACACCCCAGCACACACTGGCACAGGCTGAGAAGAGCCGCCGCCTTCCACAAGCGTCCCTGCGTGCAGGTCTTGCGCCCCGGCAGCCAAAACACGAGCCACCCGAGCAGGAGATTAAGAACGGCGTAAAACGCGCACGCTTCCGCCATCAAGCCCCAATGGATAGAGTTGATTCCCACATCACCATCGTAGCATACCTCTGCCCGCGGGGCAACTTTTTTCGTTGGTAAAGTGTAATTCGATAAGTGAGAGTTCGTCGCAAAAAAAAGGCGCACCATGCGGTGCGCCTTGGGAAAGAATGAACGGTGGTTTTACTTGCCGAAGTAGCGCTTCAGCAAGCCGTCGAAACCGCGGCCGTGGCGGGCTTCGTCCTTAGCCATCTCATGCACGGTGTCGTGGATGGCGTCGAGATTCTGCTTCTTGGCGAGCATGGCGATTTCCAGCTTGCCGGCGCAGGCACCCTGCTCGGCGGCGGCGCGGAGCTCAAGGTTCTTCTGCGTGCTGTCGGTGATGACCTCACCCAGCAGCTCGGCGAACTTGGCGGCGTGCTCGGCCTCCTCGAAGGCGTAGCGCTTGAAGGCCTCGGCGATTTCGGGATACCCCTCGCGCTCAGCCACGCGGCTCATGGCAAGGTACATGCCGACCTCGCAGCATTCGCCGTTGAAGTTGTCGCGCAGCCCCTTGAGAATCACCTCGTCCACGCCCTTGGCGATGCCGACGACGTGCTCACAGGCGTAGGTCTTTTCTTCCGTCTCCTCGATTTCCTCCCAGCAATCGGGACCTTCGGCGTGGCAGACAGGGCATTCGATGGAGGGGATATCCTCGCTCTCCACAATCTCACCGCAAATGGTGCAACGGTATTTCTTCATGATAGTAGTGCTTGTTAAGGTGTAGCGTGTTCTCTGCGAACGGGGACATGATACCGCCCGACACCGCGAACGGCAAGCCCGCAGCCTGACATGGAGGGAGACAAAGGGGGATTTGTAGGGATGTACGATTTACGATGTACGATGTACGAAGTACGAAGTCAAATTGAGGCGCGGCTGCGCCGCGCGGGGAAGAAGGACCAAGGACGCAAAGCGCGTATGAAAAGTCAGCTATTGATGAACGCTTTGCGTCCTTGGTCCTTGCCCTTGCGAGCGTAGCGAGCGGAACTCAAACTTCGTACTTCGTACATTCAGTTCGACAAACTGCTCATTTCCCCTCTTCCCACGGCGTTTCTTTTGCCCCATGCTTCAGCAAGACGTCTCGGATTTCCCGAAGCACGGCGGCGAGGTCTTCTGATTCCTCAACGGCGAGGTAGCAGAGCACCTCATCGAGAGCAGTCCGGTTGCTCATGGGTTCGCGGGCATTGGGGTCTGCTCCGTGCTCCAGAAGCCATGTCATGATAGAGGAGTTCTTGAAGTTGACGGCTCTCACGAGGGGCAGATGATCGCCCATGGGCGCGTTGAGGTCGGGCTTCAAGTAGCCGAGCTGCAGCAATTCTTCTGCCAGCTCCGTGGCGTGCGGCAGGCTGCATACCTTGCCGAAGAGCCAAGGGCCGCCATCGCCGTAAAAATCAGGGCGGTAGCCGAGTTCGAGCCCCGCCCGAAAAAGACGTTCGGCGTTCTCGGGGCTGCTCTCTCGTTCAAGAGCAATCGCCCAGATGGAGGAAGCCAGCGGGAGCTGTTCCCAGCTTGCGCCGTGTCGGCAAAGCAGCGTGAGCTCAGCGATACGCTCCTCCGTCGTCGGTTCGGGAGCCATCGGGACAGGGGGCAGGCAAAGGGCTCGCGTCAGGGTGTTTTCCTGATAGCGCGCAGGGTCGGCCCCGGGCGTGGTATAGAGCTGATTGGGGTCGCAGCCGTGCTCCAACAGGTAGTGCACCGGCTCGGACAAGCGGTAGGTCACCGCCACAAACAGGAGGGTCAGTCCGTTCTCATCCCGCACATCGGCCCGCCCTTCTGCCGCCGCGCGGCGGATGAGCGCCCGCGCGGGCTCGCCCACGAACTTCATCACGATATCGGGCTGCAAATCAACGCCAAAGAACGAAGCATCAGAAAAGAGCGGAGTCAACTCCTCCAGCCCCTTTCGCACCTGCGCCTCGGTCGCGGGTGAGTACAGGGCTTCATCGATGCGGCGCAGCACCTGTTGCAGCTCAGGGTCGCGGCACGCACTCACCCCCGCATCCCCGAGCCGCCAGCCATAGAGCCACCACGCGCCGCCCGCCCCCGCCGCAACCACGACCACGACCGCGGCCAGCCCCGCCAACACCCAAGCGAGCACTTTCACCCACCGACGACGCGGCTTCGCTGTCTCTGTTGAATTCGTGTTCATACCCTCTTATAATACAGGGAAATCCGAAATGCACGAGAAAAAATGACAAAGGTGAATTTGTGATAAGAAATATGGGATTTGAGATTTTTGATTTGGAAATTATGTGCAGCTTCGCTGCAGGGATTGAAACGCAACGCATAGCGTAAACGGCAGCTTAATGATTCAGCCAAGGTATGCGCTCTGCGTTCGGTGAATCTCCGCGCCGTAGGCGCGCTAGCTTCCCAAATCACAAATTCAAAATCACAGATTTCTTATCATAAATCTTCATTCTCCTCGCTCATTTTTCTCGCGTGCGCGGGAAAAATGTGGTAAAACTATCCGTGTTATGGCAACTCCTCCTTTTGTTTATCAGGAAATGTTCCCCATGGGGGAAGACACGACGAAGTACCGTCTTCTCACCAAGGATTATGTCAGCGTGAGCGAGTTTGAAGGCAAGCCCATGCTCAAGGTTGAGCCCGAAGGTCTGCGTCTGCTCGCGGAGACCGCGTGGCACGATGTGGCTTTCTACCTGCGCCCCGAACATCTGGAGATGGTGAAGGGTATTCTCTCTGACCCCGAGGCTTCCGAGAACGACAAGAGCGTGGCGCTCACCATGCTCCGCAACGCGGAGGTGGCATCCCTCGGCGTGCTGCCCCTCTGCCAGGACACGGGCACGGCCATCTGCGTGGGCAAGAAGGGCCAGCAGGTGTGGACGGGCTTCAACGATGCGGAGTACATCTCCCGCGGTGCCTACGACTGCTACACCAAGAACAACCTGCGCTACTCCCAGAATGTGGCTCTGGACATGTACAAGGAGGTGAACACGCGCACCAACCTGCCCGCCCAGATTGACCTCTTCGCCACCGATCACGGCATGGAGTACTCCTTCCTCTTCATCGCCAAGGGCGGCGGTTCCGCCAACAAGACCTATCTCTATCAGGAGACGAAGGCGCTTCTCAACCCCGCTTCCCTCAAGAAGTTCATGGTGCAGAAGATGAGCACGCTCGGCACGGCGGCCTGCCCGCCCTACCATGTGGCCTTTGTCGTCGGCGGCACGAGCGCTGAGCTCTGCCTGAAGACGGTCAAGCTGGCCTCCACCAAGTACTACGACTCCCTGCCCACCACGGGCAACGAGCACGGCCGCGCCTTCCGCGATGTGGAGCTGGAGAACGAGCTCAAGAAGGAAGCCGAGAAGCTGGGTCTCGGTGCCCAGTTCGGCGGCAAGTGGTTCGCGCTGGATGTGCGCGTCGTCCGTCTGCCCCGCCACGGTGCTTCCTGCCCCGTTGCGCTCGGTGTGTCCTGCTCCGCCGACCGCAACGCCAAGGCCAAGATTACGCCCGAGGGTATTTTCATTGAGGAGCTGGAGTACGACCCCGGCAAGTACATCCCCGCCGAGCTGCGCGAGACGAAGAGCGCGGGTGTGCCCATCGACCTTGACCGCCCGATGAAGGAGGTGCTGGCCGACCTGACGAAGTACCCCGTGAAGACCCGCCTTTCCCTCAGCGGCACCATCATCGTGGGGCGCGATATCGCCCATGCCAAGCTCAAGGAGCTCCTCGATGCGGGCAAGGACCTGCCCCAGTACATTAAGGACCACCCCATCTACTACGCCGGCCCCGCCAAGACGCCCGAGGGTTGCCCCTCCGGTTCCTTCGGTCCCACGACGGCGGGTCGCATGGATCCCTATGTGGAGCTGTTCCAGAGCCACGGCGGCAGCATGATTATGATTGCCAAGGGCAACCGCGCCCAGTGCGTGACGGATTCCTGCAAGCAGCACGGCGGCTTCTATCTCGGTTCCATCGGCGGTGTCGCGGCGGATCTTGCCAAGAACTGCATCACCTCCATCGAGTGCGTGGAATACCCCGAACTCGGCATGGAGGCCATCTGGAAGATTACGGTGAAGGATTTCCCCGCCTACATCCTGGTGGATGACAAGGGCAATGACTTCTTCGCCGACATCCGCGCCGGGTGGAGCTGCGGAGTGTGCGCGCACTAAGGTGCGCGCGATGTACAAAGTACAATGTACAATGTACAAATCTTAAATTTAGGCTCGCTCTGCTCGCGGGGGAAGAACCCAAGGGGGGAGCGAGCCGCTTCTTTTAATGAAAGGCTTCTTATGAGCGACAAGACCAAGACTTTTTTCAAGCGTTTGTTCAGCACGGTGATTTTGCTTTCGCTGCTGGGCGGAGCGGTGGCGTGGAATAACGTCATCGGCTACGGCGTGCTGCTGTGCCTGTTCTGCAATCTCACCACATGGGAGTGGTTTGTGATGCTGAAGGAGACGCCCGCCTGCCGCAAGCTGGGGCTGGTGATGGGCTTGGTCTATCCGTGGACGCTGTTCGCCGTGTTGCAGGCGGAGTCTCCGTACATCATTGTCGGTTCCGCTTCCCAATGCCTTGCGTTGGGCTATCTCGTGCTCTTCGCGCTGCTGGCGTTCTTCGTGAACCTCTTCTGCATGGATTACAAAGGGCGCACGGGGCGCGAGGCGTTGGAGTCCATGGGGCTCACGCTGTTGTCCTTCGTCTATCCCGTGTGGCTGTTTGCCTTTGCACTGAACTGGGTTGACGTTGTGCCCTTCGGCGGCATGTTCGGCGGCATGGTGAGGACGCTGCTCTGGCTCATTCTCTTCACCAAGATGAGCGATATCTGGGCCTATGTCAGCGGCGTGCTGTTGGGCGGGCGTTTCTTCACGCGCAAGTTCAGCCCCACCGTCTCCCCCAAGAAGACGTGGGAGGGCATCATCGGCTCGTTCATCCTGACGCTCACGGCGGGCTGGTTCCTGCTGCAAGTGCTCCTCCCCGGGGAGGCGGTCAACTTGCCGACCTTCCTCGGCTATCTTCTCTTCGGCTCCATCCTCTTCGTCCTTTCCGTGGCGGGTGATTTGGCGGGCTCGCTCATCAAGCGAGGGCTGGCGGTGAAGGACAGCGGCTCGCTGCTGCCCGGTATCGGCGGCATTTTTGATTTGATTGATTCCCCTGCGTTCACGGTGGCCTTCTGCATCGCCGTTTGCCCCGCGCTGGGCGAACTGGTAGGCGTTCTGTTCAGCCTGTAATTTTTCCTATGGAAACGCTGACGCCCATTCCCCTGCTCATCAATCCCAAGGCGGGCAGTCTGTTCCGCTCGGGGCTCAAAGCGTGGTTGGATGACCACCGCGCGGATTTCCGCGTGATTCCCACCAAGAGCGCCGCCCACCTCACGGAAAAAGCGGCGGAGCTCGCCGCCGAGGGCGAGCCCATCGTCGCCGTGGCGGGCGGGGACGGCACCCTCATGAATGCCGCGCAGGGGCTGGTCGGCACCTCCGCCGCCATGGGTATCCTGCCCTGCGGCACCATGAATGTCTTTGCCCGCGAAATCGGCATCGGCTCCCGCCGCTTCGACCTCGCGCTGCAAGCCATGCGCAGCCACACGCGGCAGCAGGTGGACATCTTCGCCGTCAACGGCCGCCCCTTCCTGCAGATGGCGGGCTTCGGACCCGATGCCGCTATCATCAAGCGCATCACCCCCAAGCTCAAAAAGCATCTCGGTGCCGCCGCCCATGTCGTCACTGCCGTGAAGGTGGCCGTCGAACGTCAGGCGGCCATCACCATCACCCTGCCCAACGGCGAGGAGCTCCACGCCACGCAGCTGATTCTCGGCAACGGCAAACGCTACGGCGGCGAGGCGCACCTCTTTGCCGATGCCCGCTATGACGACGGCCTCATCGACATCGCCGCCATCCAAATGGAGAGCGTCGGCATTCTCTACGAGGTCATCAACTACATGGTGCAGAACGGCGCGAGCGAGAAGAACACGAACGATGTCACCAAGCTCCGCCAAGTGACGAGCTGCGACATCACCGCCGATGCCAAGCTCCCCTACCAGTTGGACGGCGACTATGTGGCCACCCTCCGCCCCGGCGAGGTCGCGCACATCGAAAAGCTGCCCGATGCCCTCACTGTCTGCGTGCTGGACACCCCCGTTCCCCTCACCCCCATCGGTCGCCTCCTCGCCCACCCCATGGTCGTGGCCCTGAAGGAGCGCATCGATGCGCTGAAGGAGGAGCCCTGACGCTGAACTTTTTGCCATTCGGTTGTGCGCGTCGTGAAATCCCTGCGCCATGGCGAACTATCTGCTTGCCGCCCGCGTCATCTGTGATACAATGGGGGCAAATGGACGAAAAACTCATCATCATCGGTACGGGTCCTGCGGGCTACACGGCAGCGATTTACGCCGCCCGCGCAGGGCTTGCCCCCCTCGTATTCACGGGCAACCAAATCGGCGGTCAGCTCACCACCACTACCGAAATCGAAAATTTTCCCGGCTTCCCCGACGGAATCATGGGGCCGGACCTGATGTTTGCCATGAGCCAACAGGCGGAGAAGTTCGGTGCCCGCTATGCGTATGAGGATGTCCTCTCCGTCACGCAGGAAGCCTGCAGCGGGCTCTTCACCATCACCACCACGGGCGGGGCGTACAAAGCACAGGCCGTCATCGTGGCGACGGGTGCCACGGCGCGCTATCTGGGCTTGGAGAACGAGAAACAGCTCATCGGCCACGGGCTCACTGCCTGCGCCACCTGCGACGGCGCCTTCTACCGCGACATGCCCGTCTGCGTGGTGGGCGGCGGTGACAGCGCCTGTGAGGAGGCCTCCTTCCTCACCCGCTTTGCGTCCAAGGTCTATCTCATCCACCGCCGCGACACGCTGCGTGCCTCCAAGGCCATGCAGGACCGCGTGCTGAAGAACGACAAGATTGAACCCGTCTGGAACAGCACCATCTCCGCCTACCATGCGGATGAAACGGGCGAGATGACCTCTGTCACCCTCAAGGACACCATGACGGGTGAAGAGCGTGCGCTGGAAGTCAAGTGCGTGTTCATGGCCATCGGACACACGCCCAACAGCAAGTTCCTCGGCGACCTCGTGGTGACGGATGCTGCGGGTTTCATCGACACCAAGGCCCCCACCACCGAGACGAAGACCCCCGGGCTCTTCGCCGCGGGCGATGTGGCCGACCCGACATACCGCCAAGGTATCTCCGCCGCCGGCATGGGCTGCCGCGCCGCTCTGGATGCCGAACGCTACCTCAACACACTGGACTGATGAACAAGCAGACCTTTACCGCCGCTGCAGCCGCGTTGCTGCTCGCCGCCTGCACCACACCCGCCAAACAGCTGGCAGAGGGCACGGCTTTCTACAACGCAGGCAACTACGCCGCTGCCACACCGCTCTTCCGCGCCGCGGCCATGGATGGGAACACGGATGCCCAGCTCATGCTGGCCAAGTGCTATGACTTCGGCAAGGGCGTACCGCAGGACATGAGTCAGGCCGTGCGTTGGTATGCACTCGCTGCCGAAGGCGGCAACGCCAACGCACAGGACAACCTCGGCACCTGCTACGCCACGGGCGCCGGGGTTCCCAAAGATTTGCACGCAGCCTTCCGCTGGTATCAGCGCGCCGCTGCCAACGGCGATGCCTCCGCTCTGAACAACCTCGGCCTCTGCTACCGCAACGGCGAAGGCGTGATGCCGGACGAATCCATGGCCGTCAATTGTTTCCGCCGCAGTGCAGAAGCAGGCAATGCCGACGGCCAATATAACCTCGGGCGCTGCTATTTCCATGGTGTCGGCGTCCCCATGAATGGGGACAACGCCCGTTTCTGGGTGCAAAAAGCCGCCGCACAGGGGCACAAGAATGCGCAGCTTTTCGCACAGGATAACCAATGGTAACAAACGGAGCCGAAGGGCGAAAAAGGTCTGACATTTCGTCAGACCTTTTTTCTTGTGCAGCCGTCTAGCGTCCTCCCTCGGGCCTCGCACCGCGCAGCTCGCACAGAATCGCCTCCAGTTCCCCCAGTGAACTCACTCGTGCCAATCGGGGGCGCAGTACCTTGGTGCCGGGGATACCCTTGGCGTAAGCGAGGAGGCGGGAGCGCATGGCACGCAGGGTGATGAGCTCATTGCCGTAGTGCTCGCTTTCCACAGCCATGTGCGCGTGGCGGAGCATGAAGGCGATGCGCTCCTCAGCGGAAGGAGAGGGCTGCATCTCACCTGTAGCAAGGTAATGCTTAGCTTGGCGGAAGAGCCACGGCGCGGTCATGGCGGCGCGGCCGATCATGATACCGCTCACGGCTGTTGTCTCGCGGGCTCGCTGCACATCCTGCGGGGTGGCGATATCACCATTGCCGATGATGGGAATGGACACCGCGCGGGCACAGGCATCGATGATGCTCCAATCAGCCTTGCCGCTGTACTGTTGGGAGCGGGTACGGCCGTGGATGGTAAGCGCGGCGATACCCGCTTCCTCCAGCCGCTTGGCGGCTTCGAGCGCACAGATGTGCTCCGCATCCCAACCGACGCGGATTTTCGCGGTGACAGGCACTCCGTCCGCGGCGAACTCCTTCACCATGGTCGCAGCAATGCGTTGCAACAGCGGTAAATCCTTCAGCAGGGAGGAGCCGCCGTTCTTGCCGACCACTTTCGGCACGGGGCAGCCCGCGTTGATGTCGAGGAAATCGGGGTGCAACGCATCGTACAGGCGGCGGGCGGCAGCCGCCATGTGAGCGGGATCGCTGCCGAAAAGCTGGATACCGAGCGGGCGGTGCCGCTCCTCGAAGGCGGCATAGCGGCGGTTGCGTTCCCACGCCTGCAACACACCCTCCGCAGAGACGAACTCCGTCTCCATCACATCCGCGCCTTCCTCCTTGCAGAGCGTGCGGAAAATAGGGTCCGTGACACCCGCCATGGGTGCCAGATAGAGGGGGAACTTGGTGAAATCAATCGCGCTCATGCTTGGGTCATTTCCTGCAACCATGCGGCGTAGCGCACGGGGTCGATTTCAGAGGGGCGGATGTCCGCACGCTCCGTGCGGAACACGGCGGTGTGGAGCACGGGGATGCCCGCCTCCGCCAAGTGCGCGTCGATGGCGGCCTTGTGGGCATGCACTTCTTGCATGGTGGGGGCGTGGGTCACGCCCATGATTTGTGCGCCGCCGAAGGTGCTGCCGGCCCCGCTGCGCCAGTAACAGTGGGTCATGCAGCGGTGGCGGCCCACCTCTGCGCCCGCGCGCTCCTCCATGCCCTCGGGCACCGCCCAATGGAACAGACCTGCCGCGCCTGTGCCCGCGTGGCGGTCGGCAGGGCCGCGGTGGTCGAGAAAGGCGGCGAAACGCCCGATCACACGGCGTTTATCCAAGGCGGCGGCCACGTCGCAGTAGTGCTCCGTGCTCATACCGAGAGCGGCGGCTCGCCCCGCCCACGGGCAGGGCACGAACTCGTCCTCCCGCAAACTCTCTTTGAGACTGAGCAGCACGCGCCACTCCTCCTCCGTCAGCAGGGGCTGCTGCGGGCGTTGCATGGCGGGCGCACTCTCCGTGCGGTCACCGGGGCGCAGGTTCGCGCGGCGAATGTGCCCGACGCTCAGCGTAAACATCCCGACCACGGGCAGCGGCACGGCATCCGTTGCCCCAAGGTGCGGGGCCAGAATCGCCAGATGTTGTTGCACCGAGCCGTAGCCGCGCGGCACTTTCAGGGTCGTCCACAATCGGTAGTCCGCGCCGGGGGCACCTGCATCCTCACAGCGGCGGATGACGATGTGCCCCGTGAAGGGGTCGTGCTGCATCAGCCAATCGTAGGCGGCGCCCAGTTTCTCCTCGGGCAGCTTCCACGCCACCAGAGCGCCCTCCGCCAAATCCGTAGAGAGCAGGGTCTGGCGCACGCGGCGGATGGTGCCCGCGCGGCGCATCGCCACCAGGCGCTCGCGCACCACAGCTTCATTCAGCCCGCAGCGCACGGCAATTTCGTCAAAAGGCCGTTCAAAAAAGCCCGCGACGGCATCCTCCGCCACGGCGAGGATGCGGCGGTTGAGTTCGTCGTCGCTGCCGGTCGGAATCATTGGGGATTGACCATGCCGCAGTGGGTGAAGAGGGTGTCGCCGTAGAGAGCCTTGGCGGCAGCGGCGATGGCCTGCGCCTGCTCAGGGGTCTCCGTGAGGGCGAAAATGGTGGAGCCCGAGCCGCTCATCATGGCGGCGCGCACGCCCTCCTGCTCCAGCGCCCACATCTTCATCATGCCCAGCACGGGGAACTTGGCGAACACGGGGCGTTCGAGGTCGTTCACCAGCGTGATATCATCCACCTTCTGCGCACCATAGCTCACGCTCTTGTGGCGGCGGGAGCATGTCAGGGCTTTGTAGGCGGAGGGGGTAGACACGCCGAAGGCGGGCTTCATCAGCACGATGGGGCTTGTCCATGTCGCCAGCTCGGGCACGGGCGTCACGATTTCACCGCGGCCCGTGCAGCGGCTGATAACGGGGTTGAGAAAGAAGTTGACATCGCTGCCGAGCGCGGCGGCCATGGCGCCCAACTCCGCCTCATCATAGTTGGTGCCGAGAATCTCGTTGAGCGCGCGCAGCGTGACGGCAGCATCCGCCGAGCCGCCGCCCAAGCCCGCGCCGTGGGGGATGGCCTTGGTGAGCGTGATGCGCTGCTTGGCCTTGCGGCCGTAGGCTTTCTCGAACTCGCGCACGGCCTTAAACACCAGGTTGCTTTCATCCGTCGGCACACCGGGGGTATCGCAGAGCAGTGTCGTGGTGCGGGAGTTGTGAAAGTCCAGCGTGTCGCACAGGTCGAGCGGGGCCATCAGAATATCCACATTGTGATAGCCGTCCTCGCGCACCTTGGAGGACACGCGCAGGGAAAGATTGATTTTGGCAGGGGCCGTGTACGTGCTGCTCATGCCGTGATTCTACACGAAAATGTTCCCTGCGTCAACTGCGTGTATTTGCGGTTTTACATTCGGGCGCGGCGTGCTACAATGGGGGCATGAGATTTGCCACGCCCCTGCTTCTTCTTTCCCTCTGCGCCGCCTGCTCTCCCGCGCACCCCGCCGCCCCGCAACGTCCGAGTGCCCCCGCCGCGCACAAAGCTGCCGTTCCCGGCTACTACGATGCCCTGGGCAAGCGCATCTGGGCGAATGAATGCGCCGGCAGCGTGCAGGGGCTGGTGAGCTGGAATGCGGGCGAGGCTTTCCCCTCGCTGGGCATCGGCCACTTCATCTGGTATCCCGCGGGCGTGCGCGAGGCCTTCGATGAAAGTTTCCCGAAGTTCGTGGCCTATGCACACCGCCGCGGGGTGCAGGTACCCGCCTTCTTCAACGGCCCCGCACCTTGGCCGAACAAGGCAGCCTTCCTCGCCGACCGCAGCGGCAAAGCCGATGCCATGCGTCGCTGGCTGGCCGCGAATGTCAGAATCCAGACACAGTTCATCGTCGAGCGTTCCAACGCCTCCCTGTCGGTCATGATGCAGTCCTCCCGCAACCCGCAGGCCGTGAAGCAACGCTACCTCGCCCTTGCTGCCACCACACACGGGATGTACTGCCTCGTGGACTATGTCAACTTCAAGGGCGAAGGCATCAAGCCTGAGGAACGCTACAACGGCCAAGGCTGGGGGCTGTTGCAGGTGTTGGAGGAGATGAAGCCCTGCAGGGCCGCCGACGCACCCGCGGAATTCTCCCGCGCCGCCGCTGCCGTGCTGACCCGCCGCGTCGCCAACTCTCCCGCCGAACGAGGCGAACGCCGCTGGCTGCAAGGCTGGCTCAACCGCTGCGCGACCTATCGTTGACACAGCCGAACGGGGATTATGTCGGATGCTGTGACAAATTAGTCTTGCCTTTTGGGCGGGTTTGTGGCATATATCTGCAAGTTTACACCGACCATGCCTAAAGACACCTCGATTAAGAAGATTCTCGTCATCGGCTCCGGCCCCATTGTTATCGGTCAGGGATGTGAGTTCGATTACTCCGGCACACAGGCCTGCAAAGCCCTTCGAGAGGAGGGGTACGAGGTGGTTCTGGTCAACTCCAACCCCGCCACGATTATGACGGACCCGGAAACGGCTCCGCACACCTACATCGAGCCCATCACGCCCGAGTACGTGGAAAAAATCATCGTGCGCGAGCAGCCCGATGCCCTGCTGCCCACGCTGGGCGGCCAGACGGCCCTCAACTGCGCCATGGAGCTGCACCGCCAAGGCATTCTCGAAAAGCACAACGTGCGCATGATCGGTGCCAATGCCGACGCCATCGACAAGGGCGAAGACCGCCAGCGTTTCAAGGACGCCATGATTAAAATCGGCCTCGATGTGCCCGCCTCCGGCACGGCGCACACCATGGCCGAGGCATGGGATATCGCCAAGAACGTCATCGGCGGCTACCCCGTCATCATCCGCCCCGCCTTCACGCTGGGCGGCACGGGCGGCGGCATTGCCTACAACAAGGCCGAGTTCGAGGAAATCGTGCTGCGCGGCCTCGACCTTTCCCCCGTCTCCGAAGTGCTGATTGAGGAATCCCTGCTCGGCTGGAAGGAGTTCGAGATGGAGGTCATGCGCGACCGCAAGGACAACTGCGTGGTTGTCTGCTCCATCGAAAACCTTGACCCCATGGGCGTGCACACGGGCGACTCCATCACCGTGGCCCCCATCCAGACCCTCACGGACCGCGAGTACCAAATCATGCGCGATGCCTCCTTCGCCGTCATCCGCGAAATCGGCGTGGAGACGGGCGGCTCGAACATCCAGTTCGCCATGGACCCCAAGACGGGCCGCATGATTGTCATCGAGATGAACCCCCGCGTGAGCCGCTCCTCCGCCCTCGCGTCGAAAGCGACCGGTTTCCCCATCGCCAAGCTCGCCGCCAAGCTCGCCGTGGGCTACACGCTCGATGAGCTGCGCAACGACATCACCCGCGAAACCCCCGCCTCCTTCGAGCCCTCCATCGACTACGTGGTCACCAAGGTGCCGCGCTTCACCTTCGAGAAGTTCAAGAAGGCGGATGAGACCCTGACCACCTGCATGAAGAGCGTGGGCGAGGTGATGAGCATCGGCCGCACCTTCAAGGAATCCCTGCAAAAGGCACTCCGTTCCCTCGAAACGGGCCGCTGGGGCTTCGGCTTCGACGCCAAGGAGCCGCAGAACCCCACCACGGAGGAAATCACCAAGAAGCTCACCATCCCCAACGCCGAGCGCATCTTCTGGCTGCAGACGGCCTTCACGCACGGCTTCACAGCCGAGGAAATCCACGAGCTCACGCAGATTGACATGTGGTTCCTCGACCAGATGCAGCAGCTGGCCGAGGCGGGCATGAAGCTCGCGGAACTCGACCTGCGTCAGGCGAAGAAGCTCGGCTTCTCCGACCGCCAGATTGCCCGCGCCCGCGGTTGCAGCGAGGACGAGGTGCGCGCCGAACGCAAGGCCAAGGGCATCATCCCCACCTACCGCTTGGTGGACACCTGCGCCGCGGAGTTCGAGGCCTACACCCCCTACTACTACTCCACCTACGGTGACGAGAACGAAGCCCGCCCGAACGATAAGAAGAAGATTATCATCCTCGGCGGCGGCCCCAACCGCATCGGTCAGGGCATCGAGTTCGACTACTGCTGCGTGCACGCCTCCTTCGCGCTGAAGGAGCTGGGTTATGAGACCATCATGGTCAACTCCAACCCCGAGACCGTATCCACGGACTATGATACGTCCGATAAACTCTTCTTCGAGCCGCTGACGCTGGAGGATGTGCTCAACATCTGCGACCAAGAGCAGCCCACGGGCGTCATCGTGCAGTTCGGCGGTCAGACCCCGCTGAACCTCGCCGCCGCCCTGCAGGAGCGCGGCGTCCCCATCATCGGCACCAGCCCCAAGAGCATCGAGCTGGCGGAAGACCGCAAATACTTCTCCGCGCTGCTGGATGAAATCGGTCTCAAGCAGGCCGAAGCCGGCACCGCCACCAACGAGGAAGAGGCCGTCACAGTCGCCCGACGCATCGGCTTCCCCGTGCTCGTCCGCCCCTCCTTCGTGCTCGGCGGTCGCGCCATGATGATTGTGTATGATGAGCAGGAGCTGCGCACCTACATGCGCGAGGCCGTGGATGCCTCCCCCGAGCGTCCCGTGCTCGTCGACCGCTTCCTGGAGCACGCCATGGAGATTGACGTGGACGTGATTGCCGACGGCGAAACCAGCGTGGTCGGTGCCATCATGCAGCACGTGGAGCCCGCGGGCATCCACAGCGGCGACTCCGCCTGCATGATTCCCCCCACCCGCGTCTCCGTCGGCATGCACAAGGAGATGATGCGCGCCGCCAAGGAGCTCGCCGCCCGACTGAACGTGAAGGGTCTCATGAACTGCCAGTTCGCCATCAAGGATGAAGAGCTGTACGTCATCGAGGTGAACCCGCGCGCATCCCGCACGGTGCCCTTCGTCTCCAAATCCATCGGTGTGCCGCTGGCCAAGCTCGCCGCCAAGGTGATGAGCGGCCTCACGCTCAAGGAACTCGGCTTCACCAAGGAAGTGGTGCCGCCCTACTACACCGTGAAGGAGGCTGTGTTCCCGTGGAACCGCTTCCCCGGCATCGACGTGGTGCTCGGGCCCGAGATGCACTCCACGGGCGAGGTGATGGGCATCGACGCCGACCCGGAGATTGCCTACCTCAAGAGCCAGATTTCCGCCTTCAACGCGCTGCCCCGCAAGGGCCTCATCTTCATCTCCGTGAACGACCGCGACAAGGCCTACATCACGGATATCGCCAGCAAGCTTGCGAAGGTCGGCTTCGACATCTGCGCCACCAAGGGCACGATGATTCACCTGCTGCAGCACGGCATCGAATGCGACCGCGCCTACAAGGTGCTCGAAGGCCGCCGCCCGCATGTGGTCGACCGCATCAAGAACGGCGAAATCGTGTTCGTCATCAACAGCCCGGGCTCGCACGATGCCCGCGCCGACGAGGTGGCCATCCGCGCCGCCGTGGTGAACAACAACATCCCCTACTGCACGGACCTCTCCAGCGCCGCCGCCTGCGCGGATGCCCTCCTCCACACCATGACCAAGGTGCCCGAGGTGCGCAGCCTGCAGGAGTTCCACGGCAGCAACAAGTGAGAAGCACAACGTCAATGTACAAATCATTTGAATAATGCGCGGCTCCGCCGCGAGGCATTGAAAAATGGTCTGACCTACAGGTCAGACCATTTTGTTTTATCCGCATTGACCGCACGCGTTTCTTCCTGTATGATGGGGGCATGCAGAAAAGTCTCATCATTTCGCTGGAAGAATTTCCCGAGACGGGGCGCAAACTCTGCGGCGAGCTGGACGGCGCGATTTTCGACATCGACAGCGAAGCTCTCCGCAGCACAGGCCCGCTCGCCTATGAGCTGGAGGCGCAACTCTTCGACACCGAGCTTGTGGTGCACGGCAGCGTGTCCGCCCCCTTCTCCCTGCGCTGCGACCGCTGCCTCGCCCATTTCGACTACATGGTAGAGCTCCCGAGCCTCGCCCTCTCATACGACGTGAAGGGCAAACTCTCCGCCGACATCACGGAAGATCTGCGCGAAGAGGTCATTTTAGCCCTCCCCGCCTACCCGAAATGCGAGCTTTCTGACCTCGAATGTGAAATAAATGACACTTTCGGTGATTTTAGACTGGACAAAACCCCTGATTCGGGTGTACACTCTGCCACCCCGAGTGGTGAAAGTGTCTGGGATGCGCTCGACAAGCTCCCTGATTAAGGATGCTTCCACGACCGCTCACACATCGTTAACATCTTAACCTAAGACAAAACTATGGCAGCTCCGAAACGCAGAACCTCCAAGATGAAGCAGCGCTCCCGCCTGGCCGCTCAGGCCTGGAAGGCGCCCAAGCTCGGCAAGTGCCCCAAGTGCGGCGCTGCCGTCCCCGGTCACACCGCTTGCCCCGTGTGCGGCACCTACAAGACCCAGAGCGGTGCTGAGGTGATCGTGAAGGTGGTGGACTAATCCCCGCCCCCACGGCAAGACCGACATCCTGAAAAGATTTTCAACCGTCCGTGTTTTCACGGGCGGTTTTTTGCGTTACCCGAGAAATGAGCAGTTTGTCGAACTGAATGTACGAAGTACGATGTACGATGTACGA
>CALBJX010000034.1 GCA_937893015.1 uncultured Verrucomicrobiales bacterium
CGCCTAAATTTGACTTCGTACATCGTACATCGTAAATCGTACATCCCTACAAACTCTCATTTGTCGCGCCGGGCTTGGGAGGCAAGCCGCACTTTTTTCTTGCCATGGTGCGGAAAACTGCTATGCTTGCGTGCAGACATCCAAACATGGGATGTTTAATCTTAACCCGAAATACAACAATGGATATTCTTCACGATAAGGATGCCGATCTGAGCATCCTCAACGGCAAGACGGTGGCCGTCATCGGCTATGGTGCCCAGGGTCGTGCGCAGGCTCTTTGCATGCGCGACAGCGGTGTGCATGTCATCATCGGTATCCGCCCCGGCAAGAGCTGGGACGCCGCCGCTCAGGACGGCTTTGAGGTGATGGCCGTGGACGAGGCTGCCGCCAAGGCCGACGTCATCCACCTGCTGCTGCCCGACGAGAAGCACGGCGAGGTGTACGAGAAGCAGATTAAGCCCCACCTCTGCGCGGGCAAGACCCTCTGCTGCTCCCACGGCTTTGCCTATGTCTTCAAGACCATCGTTCCCCCCGCGGATGTGGACGTCATCATGGTGGCTCCCAAGGGCCCGGGCACGGAGGTTCGCCGCGTGTTCGAGGAAGGTTTCGGTTGCCCCGGCCTCATCGGCGTGCACCAGAACCCCTCCGGCAACGCCAAGAACGTGGCGCTCGCCATGGCCAAGGCCGAGGGTCTGACCCGCGGCGGCGTGCTGGAGTGCACGCTGGAGCAGGAAACCTACGAAGACCTCTTCGGTGAGCAGAACGTGCTCTGCGGCGGTCTGGTGGACCTCATGAAGTACGGCTTCGAGACCCTCATCGAGGCGGGCTACCCGCACGAGATGGCTTACTTCGAGTGCGTGCACGAGGCCAAGCTCATCGTCGACCTCATCTACAACGGCGGCATCCAGCGCATGAACTCCGTCATCTCCAACACCGCTGAGTTCGGTGAGTACTACAACGGCCCGCAGATTCTCGGCCCGGAGGTCAAGGAGAAGATGAAGGAATCCCTCAAGCGCATCGAGACGGGCAAGTTCGCCCACGACTGGCTGGCCGAAGCCGCCGCCGGCGCCCCCAACCTCATCGCCAAGCGCGAAGTTCTTGCCGAGCACCCCGTGGAAATCGTCGGCAAGAAGATTCGCTCTCTCTTTGAGCGCAACTAAAGGATGTACGAGGTACGATGTACGATGTACGAAGTTTGAATTCGGCGCAGCTGCGCTGCGCGGGATAAAGGAACAAGGATATCGTCATCGTAGGCTTGACACGGCCGCAATCGCTTACGGGTTCGCCTCACGGCGGTTGCGGCCTCTTCATCCATGGCCACCGACAAACAGGACTTGCAGCGTCGCACACGCATCTTTGCGTTGGCGGTGATTCGCCTTTCCGGCGAGCTTCCTTCGACGCATGCCGCTCAGGTTATAGGCAAGCAGCTGTTACGCTGCGGAACTTCCGTCGGAGCCAATTATCGGGCAGCATGTCATGCCAAATCCACCGCTGACTTTTTGTCAAAGCTGAAAATCTGCGAAGAAGAGGCGGATGAATCCTGCTATTGGTTGGATTTGCTGAAAGCATCGAAAATCACGCCGCCCCATCGTTTGGATGGTTTGATGGACGAGGCCGGGCAGCTTGCGGCCATCTTTGCGGCAGGCTGTAAAACTACCCGCGAAAACAACAGTTAACCATCAAGGGGCGACAGCCCCGCCCTTTATCCTTTCTTCCCTTGCGGCGTAGCCGCCTAACTTAAACTTCGTACATCGTACATCGTACATCGTACATTATGCCTAAGGTAATTGATATTGAGAACGCGCGCGTTTTTCTCAGCGGACAGGAGATTCTCAAGGGAATCAATTGGAGCGTTGAGAAAGGCGAGCGTTGTTTCATCCTGGGCGCGAACGGAGCGGGTAAGACGACGCTGGTGAGAACGCTCATGGGCTATGCCTGGCCGCTGTTCGGCGCGAAGGTGGAGGTGCTGGGCGCACGCTTCGGGCATGTGAATTTGCAGCTGCTGCGCAAGCGCATTGCGTGGGTGAGCCCGCTGATGCACCAGTGGCTCGGCGACCGCGAATGGACGGGGCGCGAGATGGTGCTCTCCGGCCCCGATGCGACCATCGGTCTCTTCCGCGAGGCCACGGCTGAGGAGGAGGAGAAGGCTGCCGTCCTCATGGCCTCTCTGCGCGCCACCCATCTCATGGACCGCAAGGTGGTGACCATGAGCAGCGGCGAGCAGGTGAAGGTGCTCATCGCCCGTGCGCTGATGACGAACCCCGAGCTGATGATTCTCGATGAACCCAGTGTGTTCCTCGACATCGCGGGGCGCGAGTTCCTGCTGCACACGATTGCCGAGCTGGCGGAGAGCCGCCCGGAGCTCACGATTGTGTTTATCACCCAGCGCATCGAGGATATTCTGCCCGCTTTCTCCCGCGGCATGATTCTCAAACAGGGACAAATTCTCGCCCACGGCGCACGGGAAGAGGTGCTGACGGAGGAAAACTTGAAGGCCGCCTTCGACCTCGACATCCGCCTCATCCAAGCCAAGAACGGCCGTCTGTGGACGGTGATTGAGTAAGAGGTTCTAACATTTGTTTTATCATGGCGAGCATCCGCAAACCCGTGCGCCAATCCCTCTCCCGCCAAGTGCGCGAGAGCATGGAAACCCTCATCCGCGAGGGTGACTGGCGTGTGGGCGAAAAGATACCCGCCGAGCCGGAGCTGAAAAAACTCTTCGGCGTGAGCCACAACACCCTGCGCGAAGCGGTGCAGGGGCTCATCCATGCGGGCATGCTCACCGCCCGCCCCGGGGACGGCACCTATGTGACCGCCAGCGACCGACTGGAGGCCGCGCTGGACGACCGCCTGCACCAAGTGGACACCGCCTGCATTCTGGAGGCCCGCCTCGCCATGGAGCAGGCCATCGTCGCGCTGGCCGCCGAACGCCGCACGGAGGCCGACCTCGCCGCCATGCGCACCGCTCTTGCCAAGTGCAAGACCCGCAGCGGCGACGGCATTGAGGACGACATGGCCTTCCACACCGCCATTGCGGATGCGACGCGCAACCCCCTGCTCACGCAGTTCTACCGCGTGATGACGGAGCACCTCTCCCGCCACTTTACGGAGGCCCTGCGCGAACGCCAGTACGACGCCGACGCGCTCGCCCTGCACGACGCCCTGCTGCTTGCTATGGAAAAGCGCGATATTCCCCGCGCACGCTCCATTGTCTCCGATATCGTCGCGTTCGATTCGCGCAATATCGGCTGTGCCGACAGGGAGGCGTGACGGGGTGCGTTATTGAATTCCCTGCTTGTCGTACAGTTCCTTGTAAAGCGGGCAGGAGGCGTAGAGTGCCTCGTGGCTGCCGTCGCCGACGATGCGGCCCTTCTCAAAGACGAGGATGCGGTCGGCGTTGCGCAGGGTGCTGAAGCGATGGGCAACGATGAGGGTGGTGCGCCCCCTGGCCAGCTCATCGAGGGAGCCTTGGATGTCACTCTCGCTTTCAGCATCGAGGGAGGCGGTGGCTTCATCGAGGATGAGGATGGGGGCATCCTTCACAAAGGCGCGTGCAATGGCGACACGTTGGCGCTGCCCGCCCGAGAGGTTGCTGCCGCCTTCGCCCACCTGTGTATCGAGCCCTTGCGGCGTGTTCGGCAGGAAGGAGCTGACGGCGGCGGCCTCTGCAGCGGCGGTGATGTCCGCCTCTGTGGCGCCGGGCTTGCCGAGGCGGATGTTCTCGCGGATGCTGCCGTTGAAGAGCAGGGCCTGCTGACCGACGAGGGCGAGATGCGTGCGCAGGGCGTGCTGCGTGACCTGCCGCACATCGATGCCGTCCACGCTGACGGCGCCGCGGCTCACGTCGCAGAAGCGGGGAATGAGGTTGGCGAAGGTGGTCTTGCCTGCGCCGCTGGGGCCCACGAGCCCGACAACCTGCCCCGCGGGGATGCGGATGTTGATATCGCGCAGCACGGGTTTGCCCGCTTCGTACTCAAAGCTCACATCGCGGAACTCGATATCGCCGCGCAGGGGGGAGGGCAGGGTGAGGGCTTGCTCCGGGTCGGGAATGGTGTTGGGCTCTTCCAAGACTTCGGCCAGTCGGGAGAGGGAGCCCTGCACCTCGTTGAAGCGGTTGAAGGCAGCGCCCGCGCGTTTCATGGAATCGAAGAGGAAGAAGAGGGCGCCCGCGATGGCGAGGAAGTCTGAGAGCTGCATGCCTGCGCTGCGCCCGCGCACCAACAGCAGCGCCAGTGCAAAGGCGGTGGCAATCTCGACGATGGGGATGATGGCGCGCTGGTACTTGGCTACTTTGACAACGTTGCGGCAGCACTCTGCGGATACGGAGTCGAACTCTTGAATTTGCCGCTGCTCCAGCCCGTAGGCTCGCACCTCGCAACGGGTGGCGAGGTTCTGCTGCAGCACGGCGTTGAGCTCACCCATGCCGTCCATGGCGCGGCGGGCACGCTTTGCGATGCGGCTGCCGAAGAGGGCGATGGGCACGGCGGCAATGGTGATGCAGGCGATATTGGCCAGCAGCAGGAAGCCCTGCCCCGTGGAAAAAAGCAGCCCGATGAAGGCCGCCGCCGCGCAGAGGCAGGTGACGGGCTGTTTCACAAGGTCGTTGGCCACGGTCGCCAGCGTGGACTGCACGTTCACGGTATCCGTCACAATGCGGCTGATGAGGTCCCCCTTGCTGTGGGAATCCGAGAAAGCCAACGGGAGCTCCTGCACGCGGTTGAAGACGGCCATGCGCAGGTCCTCCAGCACGCGAACCCCGAGATAGGTCACCATGTACGCATTGAGCCACGTTGCCACCCCGCGGATGACGAACAGGGTCGGCACCGACACGCAGGCCAACAGCAGCAGAGTGTCGCGCGGCAGCTCGCCCAGAGCAGGCACGAACCGCAACAGCTCGGGGGTCGTCTCGCCGTCGCTGAAGACCACGGGGAAGATGTATTTGACCATCATGGGCACGCCGAGACCGGCGCTGCCCGCCGCTACGAGACCCGTGAGCAGGACGAGGAGGAAAATGGGCCACTGCGGCAGCAGGAAGCGGCGCAGGAAGATGAGTATGCGTGTTAACATGCGGGGGCCTCCTTTCCGTCGGTGTCTTTTTCTTGCTGCACCTGCTCATCGTAGAGGTGGCGGTAGAGCGGGCAGGAGGTGTAGAGCGCATCGTGCGTGCCGTCACCCACGATGCGGCCTGCTTCGAAGACGAGGATGCGCTGCGCCTTGCGGATGGTGCTGAAACGATGGGCGATGATGAAGGTGGTGTGCCCCTCGGCCAGCTCGTCCAGCGCACTCTGCACCTGCTCCTCGCTCTTCATGTCGAGGGCGGAGGTGGCTTCGTCCAGAATGAGGATGGGGGCATTTTTCAGGAAGGCGCGGGCGATGGCGACGCGCTGCCGCTGCCCGCCGGAAAGGCCGCCGCCGCCTTCATCCAAATGCCGTTCGTAGCCTTCTGCCGTGCTGTCCGTGAAAGCATTGACAAGGGCGCGGGCACCTGCCGCCTCCACCTCCGCATCCGTGGCTTCCGGGCGGCCGAGGCGGATGTTTTCGCGGATGCTGCCGCGGTACAGGGCGGAGAACTGGGAGACGAGGCCGATGCAGGCGGTGCGCTCGGTACGCGTCAGGTCCTTCACATTCACGCCGTCGATGCACACACTGCCCTGCTGCGGGTCGTAGAAGCGGCAGATGAGGTTTGCAAACGTGGTTTTGCCGCTGCCGCTGGGACCCACAAGGGCGACTATCTGCCCCGCGGGAATATCGACATCGATGTCCTGCAACACCATCTTTTCCTCCGTGTAGGCGAAGCGGACGCCGCGGAAGCTCACGGCACCCTGCACAGGCTTGGGCAGGGAAACAGGCTGCTGCGGTTCGGGCGTTTCATCCTCCGCCAGCAGGATGCTGTTGACCCCCTCTGCGGCCACCACCATAGTTTTGCAGACATTGGCGAGGTCGCCCAGTTTCTTGGCGGGATCGTAGCAGAAGTAGAAGGCGGTGGCAATGGCACTGAACTGCTCCAGCGTGAGGCCGTCGCTGCAGCCGCGGTAGAGGGAGTAAGAGAGGGCGAGCGCACTGACGATTTCGATGGCGGGGCCCAGCCCCTGCTTCCATGCTGCGGCCAGCAGGGTGCGGCGGTTGTAGGAGCGGATATGCCCGCGCAACACGTTTGCCTGCCGCTCTTCCAGATTGAAGGCTCTCACCTCGCGCCGCGCTGCGAGGCTTTCCTCTGCCGTAGAGGTGATGATGTTCAGGTCCTCCAGGGCGACACGCGTGTGCTTCACCATGCGCTTGCCCACCAGCCGCACCAGCGGCACAACGAGAGCCGAGACGATGAGGTTGCCCAGCAGGATGGCGCTTTCATGGCTGTTGAGAGCGGCGTAGATGAGGTAGCCCACCGCCGCTACGAGGGTGAGCGGCTGGATGACGAGGTCGTTGAGCACCGCTATCAGCCCTTGCTGAATCTGGTTGGTGTACTGGATGACGATGGTCATCAGTTCCCCGCGCAAACGGCGGTCATGGAAGGAAAAGGAGAGTTTTTGCAGGCGGGAGAACGTGTCCGAGCGCAGGTCCGCGAGAGCACACATACCCGCCTTGATGAGCAGATAGCCGTTGAGGAAGGTGGATATGCCGCGCACCGCCATGAAAAGCGGGATGAAGAGCACCGCGCCCCACAGCACGGCATCGGGTATCCGTTCGGGGGCGATATGCGCCTCCAGCCACGCTTGCAGGAAGGCGGGCGGCTCCGCCAGACCGAACACCACGGGGAAGATGTGCTGAATCATCACGGGCAGACCGAAACCCGCCGTCACCGCTGCCACGGCACCGGCTAAAATGCCGAACGTCACCATGCCGCCGTACGGGGCGACATAGCGCCGCAGCATCGGCAGCAGAATGCTGCGCAGGCTCCCTTGTATCTCCTTTGCCATGATTGTTCCCCATTGTAGCAAATGCCGTCTGCAGCTGCAAACATTTTCTGCCGCTGTGCGCGGAACGCACGCGCACACAGGAAAAAAACTTGAAAACACGCAGCGGAACAGGTAGACTCGCTGCATTCACGATATGGCGGATAACGGCAGTCTCAGCCCCATGATGGATCAGTACCTGCGCATGAAGCAGTCACTGCCGGAGGACGTGTGGCTGTTCTTCCGCGTGGGCGACTTTTACGAGATGTTTTTCGAGGATGCGGTGGACTGCTCCGCCGCGCTGGGGCTCACGCTCACGAAACGCCAGACCATCCCCATGTGCGGCGTGCCCTTCCACGCGGCGGAGACCTACATCGGCCAGATTGTGAAGCTCGGCAAGCGTGTCGCCATTGCAGACCAGATGACTATCCCCGTGCCCGGCAAGCTGGTGGAGCGCGAAATCACCCGCATTGTCTCCGCGGGCACCATTGCCGACCTGACGCTGCTGGAGGAGAGCGAGCACAATTACATCGTCGCCTGCTACCGCCACAAGGACGCGTGGGGCCTCGCCTGCGCGGACCACACCACGGGTGAGTTCACCGTCGCGGACTATGAGGACCCCGAAGCCTTGGCAGAGGAGGTGAGCCGCATTCGCCCCAGCGAGCTGCTCATCAGCGACGACCAGCGCGAGCTCTTCGCCCCGCTGCGCCTGCCCGTGACGCAGTATTACGATGCTTACACCTTCCTGCCCGGTGTCGCCAAGACCTTTTTGGAGACGCACTTCCGCGTGCACTCGTTGGAGGGCTTCGGCTGCGGGCAGCTGGTGGCGGCCATCGGCGCGGCGGCGGCCATCCTGCACTACCTCAAGCACCAGCTGCGCCGCCACACGGAGCACCTCTGCAAGCTCGCCCTGCGCCTCACGGACAAGGCCGTGCTCATCGATGCGGCCTCCCGCCGCAATCTCGACCTCGTGGAAGCCCGCGGCGGCATGAAAAACACCCTGCTCGGCACGCTGGACACCACCTCCACCCCCATGGGTGCCCGCAAGCTGCGCGACTGGATTCTGCACCCCATCTCCGACATGGAGGAGCTGCTGCGCCGCCAAGAGCTCATTGCGGGCTTCCTGAAGGAATCCTTCCTCATGAGCAAGCTGCGCGGCTCGCTGAAGGGCGTGCGCGACACGGAACGCCTTGTCTCCCGCCTGTCGCAGGGCGCGGGCAACGCGCGTGATTTGCTCGCGCTCGGCACCTCGCTCGCGCAGATTCCCGACATTGTGGAAGACATGCACGCGCTGGAGCTCCGCGCCGTGGAGTTCACGCCCCTGCTGCGCCGCGTGGGCGATTTTGCCGAGCTGACGGACATGCTGGCCCGCGCCATTGCGGATGAGCCGCCCGTCACCATCAAGGAAGGCGGCATGATACGCGACGGCTACGACGCCCACCTCGATGAGCTGCGTGCCGCCTCCCGCGAGGGCAAGAACTGGCTCGCCGAGCTGGAGGCCCGCGAGCGCGCCGCCACGGGCATCGACTCTCTCAAAATCCGCTACAACAACGTCTTCGGCTACTACATCGAGGTGACGCGCGCCAACTACGCCAAGGTGCCGACCGATCGCTATGTCCGCAAGCAGACGCTCGCCAACGCCGAGCGTTTCGTAACGGAGGAGCTCAAGAAGATGGAGGGCACCATCCTCGGCGCGGATGAGCGCGCCCGCCAGCTGGAATACGAGATTTTCTGCGACCTGCGCATGGAGGTCGGCAAGCACATCGACCGCATCCAGACCACCTCGGATGCCCTTGCGGAGATTGACGTGATGCTCTCGCTGGCGGAGACGGCGCAGCAGTACCGCTACTGCCGCCCGCAGTTGGACCATAGCCGCGTGCTCAACATCGTCAACGGTCGCCACCCCGTCATCGAGCAGGTGCAGACGGATGCCGCCTTTGTGCCCAACGACACGGAGATGGACGAGGAGAAGAATCGCGTGCTCATCCTCACCGGCCCCAACATGGCGGGCAAGAGCACCTATATCCGCCAAGTGGCCCTCATCACCCTCATGGCGCAAATCGGCTCCTATGTGCCTGCGGATGAAGCGCATATCGGCTTGGTGGACCGCATTTTCTGCCGCGTGGGCGCGAGCGATGATATTGCCCGCGGGCAATCCACCTTCATGGTGGAGATGAGCGAGACCGCCCTCATCCTGAACAACGCGACGGACAAATCGCTGGTGATTCTCGATGAAATCGGGCGCGGCACCGCCACCTTCGACGGTCTGTCCATTGCATGGGCCGTGGCGGAGCACCTGCACGATGTCATCGGCGCACGCACGATGTTCGCCACGCACTACCATGAGATGACCGACCTTGAGCACAGCCACCCCGCCGTCTGCAACTGGCATGTGGAAGTGCGCGAGTGGAAGGATGAAATCGTGTTCCTGCGCAAAGTGCTGCCCGGCCCGGCGGACAAGTCCTACGGCATTCAGGTGGCGCGCCTGGCGGGGCTGCCCGCCCCCATCATCGACCGCGCCAAGCAAATCCTCACGCACTTGGAGATGACCGCCACCGCCCGCGAGCCCAAGGCCGCCCGCCGCAAGCGTTCCCAAGCCTCCGGCATGCCCGCCGCCGCCGAGCCCGATGTCGAACAGCTGGATATGTTCGATATGCTGGACTCGGGGATTTGAGAGATGTGATGGTTGAGGGGGAAAATCGAACGCCCCGTCTCGGCGTCGCTTCTGCGACGGCGGAAACTGCGCCTGACTTCCCGAACCGCCATCCGCGCCCACAAATTCTCAATTGTGCTTGCCTGTAGGTCGGGTTTATGGTAGAGTCAGCGCACACCGAACATCTTCTTTACTCATGGATAAACTCATCGTCGAAGGCGGCTATAAGTTGCAGGGAACCGTGAATATCAGCGGCTCCAAAAATGCGTCCCTCCCGATTCTTGCGGCAGCATTGCTGACCGATGAGCCCGTGCGTATCTCTCGTGTGCCGGATGTGTCCGACACCAACTACATGATTCAGATTCTCAGCCAATTGGGTGCTTCTGTGGAGCGCTCCAGCGGCACGGTGCGCATCGAATCCCCCGATGGTATCTCCTCCAGTGCGTCCTACGACCAGGTGCGCAAGATGCGTGCCTCGATCTGCCTGCTCGGGCCCATGATGGCGCGTATGCACCGCTGCACGCTGCCGCTGCCCGGCGGCTGCGTGATCGGCGATCGCCCCGTGGACCTGCATGTTCGCGCCATTCAGGCGTTGGGCGCTCGCGTCCGTGTGAAGGGCGGCAATCTGGTGATTGAGGCGCCGAACGGCCTCGTGGGTACCACGGTGGATATGCGCGGCGACAACGGCCCCACCGTGCTGGGTACCGACAACCTCATGATGGCTGCCGTGCTGGCCCGCGGTACGACTGTGATCGAATCCGCCGCTCGTGAGCCCGAGGTGGTCGACCTCGCCAACTTCCTCAACAAGATGGGCGCACGTATCGAAGGCGCGGGCTCCCGCACCATCACCATCCACGGTGTGGAGCGCCTGCACGGCTGCGAACACACCGTCATCCCCGACCGCATCGAGGCCGGCACCTTCATGGTGGCGGGCATCATGTGCAGCGATACGGGCATCACCCTCAACCGCGTGTGTGAGGAGCACCTGACAGCGGTGTCGAACCTGCTGCGCGAGTGCGGCCACACGGTGGACTTCAATGCGGAGGGCGACTCCGTCTTCGTGAAGGCGGGCGCCAAGCCCACCAGCGGCAAGATTCTGACGGCCCCCTATCCCGCCTATCCCACGGATATGCAGGCGCAGATGACGGCTCTCTTCTCCGTCACCCCCGGCATCAGCGTGGTGAAGGACACGATTTTCCCGCAGCGTTTCATGCACTGCTCCGAGCTCAAGCGCATGGGTGCCAACATCAAGGTGGACAGCGGCACCGCCATCATCACGGGTGTAGAGGGGCTCTCCGCCGCTCCCGTCATGGCGAGCGACCTGCGTGCCTCCGCTGCTCTTGTGCTTGCAGCACTGGCCGCGGAGGGGACGACGGAGATCCACCGCCTCTACCACATCGACCGCGGCTACGAGATGCTCGATGACAAGCTCATGGCTCTCGGTGCCCATGTGAAGCGCGTGGCCGACCCTGAGGAAGGCCAGCCCGACCTGTAAGGTCCTGCGCACGGCAGATGCCGAAAAAAGCCCGCCCCTTTCCAGGAGGCGGGCTTTTTGTTGCAGGGAGCCGCCGCCGCGTCAGGCCAGGGCGCTGACAATAGCCTCGACAATCACATCCTCGCTGACGAGGCGCCCCTTGCCCTCGGCACCGCAGGCGAGCGTGCCGCTCTCCTCGGGCCCGATGATGCGGTGGCCGCGGGCGGTAAGGGTGCGGATGTTCTCCTGCGTGGCGGGGTGCTCCCACATCTTGCCGTTCATGGCGGGGAAGATGAGGACGGGGGCGCGGTTGGCGAGGTAGAGGCTCGTGAGGGCGTTCGGGGCCATGCCGTGCGCCATGCAGGCGATGGTGTTGGCCGTGGCGGGCACGATGGCCAGCACATCGGCCTTCTGCGCAAGGTCGATGTGCACGGGCACCCACGTGTGCGTTTCGTCCTCGAAGCTGCTGATGACAGGGTTGCGGGAGAGTGTCATGAGCGTGAGCGGCGTGACGAAGTGCAGCGCCGCGGGGGTGCAGACGCAATGCACCTCGTGCCCCAGCTTCACCAAGCGCGAGGCCACCCCCGCCGCCTTGTACGCGGCGATAGAACCCGTGATACCCAGAACGATGCAGGACATAGCGACAAGCCCGAAGTCCGAATTCAGAAGGACGAATGGAGATTTAGCACTTGGCGGGGTCGAACTCCACAATCATGTTGATTTCCACGGCGACGCCGAGGGGCAGGGAGACGACACCCACGGCGGAGCGGGAGTGCGCGGCCGCGGGGCCGAAAAGCTCGACAAGCAGGTCGGAGGCACCATTGATGACCTTCGCCTGGTCGGTGAAGTCGGGCGTGCAGTTCACAAAGCCGTTGACGGCCACAATCTTGGTGACGGGCGCAAAGCTGCCCAACTCTCCCTGAATCACGGCGAGGCGGTTGAGGATGGCGCAGGCGGCAGCCTTCTGCCCCTCCTCGATGCTCACGTCCTTGCCGAGCTTGCCGTAGTAGGCTTCCTCCCCGTTGACGGAGATGCCGCCGGAGAGGTGGAGGTAGTTACCCGTGCGGATGCACTGCACATAGGAGCCCACGGGCTTGGGCGCCGGGAAAAGCTGCAGACCTTTGGCTTCGAGAACGGATGTGTTGAGTTCCATGCCCCCATTCTAGCGCAAAGGCCTGCCCTCTGCAAGCGGGAAAACGCGGCTTATGCGTCGTCGGAACAACGAGGGGATAACAACGTGCACGAACAACAAAAAACGGCCTCAACTTTCGTTGAAGCCGTTTTCGGATAGGGATATGAGGAAAAAAATCGTTGAGAATCCAACGACTTACAACGAGCCGTTG